>NZ_JBHFLM010000214.1:0-3217 GCF_041928655.1 Pelatocladus sp. BLCC-F211
GAAGAGTTGCTCAAGCTATGGGTGGAGTTTTTGCGGTGATTGGTACTCCAACAAGAGCACCCAAACCTCGCGGAAAGTCTCCTGGTTGGCAACCAGGAAAAAAGCGTCTCCGTAAAAACCGATGCCCTATTGTTAAAAAAACCGTAACCCGACCACGGAAAAAACCATCGGTTGCTGTTTAATACCTAAGATTATTCATACTTTTGCTAAGTCTCTGATTAACTCAGCCCTGCTGGGTCTTTTTGCATGGCTTAGTCTAAACTCCAGGCATTAATTCCAGTTGTGTAAAGCTACGAATTGCACTAAAAAAGTGAGTCTTGATTGCCTCAGATGTTCTCACCATGAATAGCTCAATTCCACACACTTGCTTGATGGCTCGATGGTAACATTCAATTCCCCAATGAATTGAATATAACTCCTTAAATTCGGCGAGAGAGATTAAAAATAGCGCATCTTGCTCGGTCACATACATGATGTAATATCTGGGAATTTCGTTTTTGAAAATTCTCCGAAATACTTTCACTTTTCCAAACTTTTTCAGATGCACTATTAAACCGTTATCGGGAATTTCTAGATTTTGGACTTGGGTGAAATTTTTACCATCAACTGAACACAAGCGATTTTTTGCTATACCAGTTAAAAACTGTAATTCCTTGTTTTTGAAGAATTTCAGGTTTTTTTGACTGGAATACCAGGCGTCGGTAGTTACTGTCTTCGGCTCCAATCCCCAAGCCAAAACTTCAGTAATCATTTCTCGTAAATAATCGTTTTTTGTCTGACCATCTTGTTTGTTATAAATGCGATAATTTACAGGCATGGACTTACCAGATAAATCCGTGTAATACAAAGTAATTAACTGAATTCCCTTGACTGTGCGATGATGTCGTCCCGAATAAAAATAACCAATTAAATCTGTTAATTTGGGATCACTATGAGGTTTATCAATTACCGTATCGTCTGCACTTAATGTGCCACCTATTAAATTGATATAGTGCTTAACTTCATCAAATAAATCCTTTGGTTCGTACCGCTCACGTAGCAAAAATCTGTTGACACTTATCATGTGACAAATCTTCCATGATGTCTGCTAAACGTGTGCAGCCTGGATACTTTGATTCTGCCAGTAAAAACAGAGTGTAAGTATCGAGGTCGCATTTTGCTGTAGATGGCTTAGTAGTTACTCTGATTGCCCATAACCTCAATAACAGATAGGTAAATTATCCATCTTTCCACTCCCCTGCGGACTCGCGATCGCATATTTTTTCTTCTTTCCTCCACATTACTTATTGTTTAATTTGTCAATGCGTAAGTCCTGAAAATAATCTTTTTATTAATTATTCTGATGGTTCAACTAAGTATTAATATGCTTTATGCAATCTGAGAAATAAGCGTTTTAGACTAATTTTGGGGCTTTACCTCTTATTTATAATTAATTTCTACTCTTTTAAAGTATCAAAAATTATCTAATAGGTTATATAAGAATACAGAATATCAAATTACAAGAAAATCCTAGAAGCTGTCATGTTTTATACAGTAAGAATTATGATTTTATATAATTTTTGCTGCAATTTAAGTCTTTGCAGATATTACAATCTGTCAATCTTATGTTATTTTATTTACTTCGTTTTTTTGTCAAATTTATGATTGTATAAGGAAAACAAAATTAGTAAATTATTACACATCATATAGTAACAACATTTTACGCTATTGTTTTGAAATAGAGTTTGTTTATTGACGCTCACAAAGGAATTCATATCAGTTGAACCAATATGGGTTTTGAACATTTGGTATCTTACTGAGAATAAAAACTATTCTTTACCTATTAAATATTGGAGCTGCATCACCATGAGCTTCTCTGATTCTAACCAAACGACACAGCATTATAATGAGCCTTTGTTTGAACAATCACAACAACAGTTAACTCAAGAAAAAGGCTTTAACTATGCTGTTCTTACCCCACAAGTGCGAATTCTTGTCCAAGGTAAAACCTCTGAACTCAAGAGTTTGATGCGTCGGAGTGCCCAAGACATAATTGATATTGGGCAGAAATTGACTGAAGTAAAACAACAGTTAGGTCATGGAAATTTCAGAGCTTGGTTAAAGGCTGAGTTTGACTGGAGTGTAAGAACAGCAGCCAGGTTTATGCAAGTAGCCATTCAATTTAAAAATGCCAATTTGGCACATTTGAATATCTCTATTTCAGCCCTTTATCTTTTAGCAAAACCATCTACCCCTGAAAAAGCTCGTAAACAAGCCCTAGAAATCGCTAAAGAAGGTGAGAATGTTACCCATACCAAGGCAAAGGTACTTATTAGTCGTAATCAGGAGTCAGCTCAACCTAATTCTCTTAAGCCAGCTACTATCGACATCTCTGCAAAGGCTACAGAAGTTAATTCATTGACTCCATCACACCTATGCCAATCTCAAAAGACTCATTATCAGCTAGAACCAAAAGATGACAACCCAGGGACAATAGAATTGGCGGTTGAGACTGTACCTACTATAGAATCGGACAAAAGATTAGAGCATAAAGCTGTTGAGAAAATGGACTTGGTTCCTAAAGAATACTTAGAAGCAGAGGCTGGATTACAGTCTGAACCGTTTAATTATATACGTGTCCTTAAAATTGAACATCAAAATCCAGAGTTGATCACAAATGCATCTCAGATTTTTGAGTTGACTTTTGCTGGTATCCGTGTTGATTTTGAAGGCAACCCAGAAGCATTGATTATCTTATTTAAACAAATGCAGAACAATCCTGGCTTTACAGAGGAAGTTCTACAACAAGCCAAATTGCTTGCTACAGGGGGTTTTGTTACAAAAATTTGTTGATCTCAAAAAAATCCTATCGCAATACCTTCGCCAAAATAAAGAGGGCTTTGGGTAGTAGAGTTATTGTTTACCAGAACCATAACTCAGGAACCACAGAAAGCCCATGCCAGATATATTAGCACTGTTGGAATGCTTGCAACGATACACGACAAGAACAACTTTGAGGCGTTGGAGCTTAATCATATCAGCGATGCTGGCAATGAGTGGAAGGATAACGATGCTGGGTATATCAAGGTGGTGTGGGAAAGGTGGAAGCTATAGAACGATACAGAGATTTTTTGCACAGTCATTACCTTGGGCAACATTGTTTTGGGTATTTTTTCGAGAACATATATTTTGCCAAAAAGAAACATACATATTAGCAGGAGATGAAGTAGTAGTAAGC
>NZ_JBHFLM010000215.1:0-6950 GCF_041928655.1 Pelatocladus sp. BLCC-F211
GTTGTTTGTACCAGTCACTGGTCTGTGGATGAGTGCGATTGGAATTGTGGGCTTGGCATTAAACCTGCGGGCTTACGACTTCGTATCTCAAGAATTGCGGGCTGCTGAAGACCCCGAATTTGAAACTTTCTATACCAAAAACATTTTGCTGAACGAGGGTATCCGCGCTTGGATGGCTCCTCAAGATCAGCCACACGAGAAATTTGTATTCCCTGAGGAAGTATTACCTCGTGGTAATGCTCTGTAATCTCAACGTGTGTGCATAATTTAAGAATTTTCCTCACCCGGTAAGGGTGGGGTTTTATTTTGAATTTACAAGGCAAATATAAGATTTTATCAATTGAACACCGATAGATTTTCTTGGGCGATAATTATCAAAATCAAAATTTATTTTTTTGTCTATATTTAGTAATCTTTTTTAAGAACTACCAAAATTTATATGTCTATCGATTTTGAGAAAAATATTAGTTTCTCTGACTGATGATTGATGTACTATTTTTAACGTATTTCTAACATTGAGAAGACATCTATTTCTAAAATTATCACTATGCAAGAGTACGATGTAGTTATTATTGGTGCGGGACACAATGGGCTGGTTTGTGCTGCCTATTTATTAAAAGCAGGGTATAGTGTTCTGTTACTCGAAAAACGTTCTGTTCCAGGAGGCGCAGCAACTACAGAAGAATGCTTACCACAAGAAGCACCAGGATTCAAATTTAACCTATGTGCTATTGACCATGAATTTATTCATCTTGGGCCAGTAGTAGAAGAATTAGAACTAAAAAAATATGGTTTGGAGTATTTAGAATGTGATCCAGTGGTATTTTGTCCTCATCCCGATGGCAAATATTTTTTAGGTCATAAATCTCTAGACAGAACTTGTGCGGAAATTGCCCGTTACAACGAACGTGATGCCAAGAAATATAAAGAATATACAGAATATTGGCAACGGGCAATAGGTGCAATGATTCCGATGTTTAATGCACCGCCAAAGTCAATTCTTGATATTTTGGGTAACTACGACGTTACCAAAATGAAAGATTTATTCTCAGTAATTGGTTCTCCAAATAAAACGCTGGACTTTATTCGCAATATGTTAACCAGTGCTGAGGATATTCTCAATGAGTGGTTTGATGAAGAATTTCTCAAAGCACCACTAGCAAGACTTGCTTCTGAACTTGGTGCGCCGCCTTCACAAAAAACCATTGCGATTGGGGCTATTATGATGGCAATGCGTCATAACCCTGGTATGGCCAGACCTCGCGGTGGTACGGGTGCTTTGGTGCAAGCTTTAGTAAACTTGGTCAGAAGTTTAGGTGGTGTGATCCTCACCGAGCAGCATGTTAAGAAAGTCTTGATTGATGATGGTTGTGCTGTAGGTGTAGAGGTAGGAAATGGTACAGTATATCGCGCTAAACACGGGGTTATTTCTAATATTGATGCCAAGCGAGTATTTTTACAATTGATGGATGCAAGTGATGTAGATGCTGCTGATGCGGATTTACGAGAAAGATTAGAACGGCGCATTGTTAACAACAATGAAACTATCCTCAAGATTGACTTGGCACTAAACGAACCATTACGGTTTGAACATCATCAACATAAAGATGAATATCTAATTGGTTCTGTGTTAATTGCAGATTCAATTTCCCATGTGGAACAAGCCCATAGTAAATGTACCTTGGGAGAAATTCCTGACTCTGATCCATCAATGTATTTAGTAGTGCCAACAATGCTAGATCCATCAATGGCGCCACCAGGGAAACATACTGCATGGATTGAATTTTTTGCCCCCTATCAAATTGCGGGTGCAGAAGGTACTGGTTTGAATGGTACTGGTTGGACAGATGAACTAAAAAATCAAGTTGCAGACAAGGTAATAGACAAGTTAGCAGACTATGCACCAAATGTGAAAAGTGCTACTATTGCCCGTCGTGTCGAAAGTCCAGCAGAATTGGGTGAAAGATTGGGTGCTTACAAAGGGAATTATTACCACGTTGATATGACACTTGATCAAATGGTGTTTTTCCGTCCTCTACCGGAAATAGCAAACTACAAAACACCAATTGAGAATTTATTCTTAACTGGTGCGGGAACTCACCCCGGTGGTTCTATTTCCGGAATGCCGGGACGCAACTGCGCGCGGGTATTTTTACAATCTAAGCATCCGATCGCTCAAACTTTCAAAGATGGCTGGGGTTCGATTAAATCCACGGTTGGCTCGGTGTTTGGGATTAATAAGTAAGCGAGATCCCCGACTTATCTAAGAAGTCGGGGATCTGGGGTTTGCGATTCTCACAAATCAAATAGGATTCCTATCAATACTGCTCGCATAAGACAAATTTATTGACGTTTAAACCCTGTAGAGACGCGATATATCGCGTCTCTACATACCCGAAATTATGACGAAAAATCCTGAACTGAGCAGTATTGACATCTATTGAAAATTCATAAAAATTCTACCTTCTCACTCATAAATGTCATACCTATTAGTGATGACAATCATAACTAAAAATTGATGTAATAAAGTTGCTGTTGCCAATATTGTGAGCAATGACAGATCGGGTTTTAATTCTTGGCGGAAGGGGACGCATCGGTGGTAGTGTTGCCCAGGATTTGCTTACCCACACACAAGCAGAAATTATTATCACTGGACGTACACCTGTACAAACGCAACTAAATATATCTTTGCAATACATGGTGTTGGACTTGGCAGAGGTGGAGAAATTGCGGGAGGCGATCGCTTCTGTTAATGTAGTAGTTCATTGTGCTGGCCCGTTTCACTTTCGAGATGCAAACGTGCTAAAAATCTGTATTGAACAGGGTGTTAATTATGTAGATGTGAGCGACCATCGTTCTTTTACTAGTAAAGCCTTACAATATCATGAAGAAGCTATAGCTGCTGGTGTGACAGCGATAATTAATACTGGCATTTTCCCAGGTATTTCTAATAGTATGGTGCGTCATGATGTCGAACAATTTGATGTACCAGAAAAAATACACTTGAGTTATTTAGTATCTGGTTCTGGTGGTGCTGGGATAACTGTAATGCGAACCACATTTCTCGGTTTACAAAATCCTTTTGAAGCGTGGATAGATGGTAAATGGCAAACAGTAAAACCTTATAGTGAAAGAGAAACTGTTGACTTTCCATCTCCCTACGGACGCAGTGGTGTTTACTGGTTTGATATGCCAGAAACTTTTACTTTACCCCATGCTTTTCCAGCAGTCAAAACTGTAATTACTAAATTTGGTTCTGTTCCTGATTTTTATAACCATTTGACTTGGATTGCAGCCCATGTCTTTCCTAAATCATGGATAAAAAACCCTAATGGTGTAGAATTTTTATCTCATGTCAGCCATACAATGACCGATTTTACTGATCAATTTACTGGTATCGGGGTAGCAGTTCGTTCAGAAGTAACTGGACAAAAAAATGCTCAACAAGCTGTTTATTGCTCTACTTTAACTTATGAAAATACAGCTAACTCTGCTGGTTGTGGTACAGGTAGTATTGTTCAATTTTTATTAGAAGGTAAACTCAAAAAACCAGGAGTTTGGCCTGTTGAAGAAGCACTATCAACTGATTTATTTACCCAAGCAATGCAAAGTCGAGGGATGACAATTGATAGTAATTGGGCTGTGAAGGTTAGTAGTTCGTAGTAATGACTTTAGTCCTGATTTTTTAAGCACTAAAGTGCTTACTACGAACCATGAAATAATTCTTGTAATTTAGCTAGTACCGCTTGAACGTGATTTTTTACTTTCACATTCGACCAAACATGAGCTAATTTACCATCAGGTGCGATCAAAAAAGTTGACCGTACCACACCCATGTATTCTTTACCCATGAATTTTTTAAGTTGCCACACACCATAAGTTTCACATACCTGATGTTCAGGATCACTTAATAATTGAATGGACAAATTGTGTTTTTGAATAAATTTGCAATGAGATTTTTCAGTATCAGGACTAACGCCAACAATTTTAGCTCCCAAGACACTAAATTCATGAGATAAATCAGTAAATTCTCTGGCTTCAGTTGTACAACCAGGTGTATCATCTTTGGGGTAAAAATACAAAATTAGCCAGCTTGATTGAAAATCACTCAGACTAATTATATTACCATCTTGATTAGGAAGAGTGAAGTCAGGTACTTTTTCTCCAGCCTGGGGAAGATTTTTGAGTGGAGTCATTAATTTATATTAAATTCAGCAGAGACAATAATATCATCTGCTGAACTCAATGCGATCGCTAATTAAAATTTTCCTAAAAATAGCATTGATTCCTAAAAAAGGTTTTATAAGTATTAACATAATTAACTATTAAATACAAATTGTATAATTAATGGTACAAATTACATGACATGGACATCATTAAGAGAACGCATTACTCAATTACCACTTGTTCTCGCAGGACCGATTTTGCGACATACTGCACCAAATTCTGTAACTGTGTGGGTAGCTTTGAAAGAAAGCCGAATTGTGACTCTCAAAATATTGGATACGAATAAAAAATTATTACTAATAGGCAGCAGAGTAACCATTAAATTAGGTATGAATTTATATATAGTTGCTGTTACTGCTAGAACAAATGAAAATATACTTCAATATGGTGAAAATTATCTCTATGATTTAGACTTTGGCAACGAAGAAAATTTAAGTAGTTTTAATATATTAAATACAGAAGGTTCGATTACAGAAATTATATATCCTCCCTATGATTTGCCCAGTTTCGGGCTTGTACCTCATGACTTAAAAGATTTACGTCTTGTTCATGGTTCTTGTCGCAAACCACATGGTGAAAGCTGGGATGCATTCACAGCTTTAGACAAGATGATTAAAGAAGCATTAGTACAAGATCCGAAAAAAAGACCACACCAACTTTTTCTTACAGGCGACCAAATCTATGCAGATGATGTCGCCGATGCTTTACTTTTCATGTTAATAGATGCAGGCGAAACATTATTAGGATGGTCAGAAAAATTACCAGATGTCACAGATATTAAAGAATTACAGGCTGGTCAACGTAATAATTTAGCAACTTACACTGCTGGTTTAACAGCAAGTATTACTAAACTGAACAAAATTGCTAATATTGCCAAAAGTCATTTATTCACATTCAGTGATTTTTGTACCATGTATTTATTCGCTTGGTGTGATGTGTTATGGCCCAAGCCTGAAGATTTACCGACATTTGCTGATGTGAATCAGAATTTATCCTCACTTGCGAGTAGTGAAGATTTTTTTGTAGAAGAACTTGAGGATTTAAAAAACTTTCAGACAACACTCAAACAAGTTAGACGCGCCTTAGCTAATATTCCCACCTATATGATCTTTGACGATCATGAAATTACCGATGATTGGTATTTAAACATGGCGTGGTGCGATCGCGTCCTAAGTAAACCTTTGGGTAGACGTATCCTTCAAAATGGCTTACTCGCATACGCAATCTGTCAAGCTTGGGGAAATACACCAGACGAATTTATAGATGGTAAACCAGGAGAAGCATTACTCAAAGCTGCTGTTGGCTGGTTTGCTTTCCAGGGACAAAACCCAAAATACGAAGAGGAAATTATTCGCCGAATTGGTTTACCATCGCTTGCAGATATTAGAAATAGTCACCCCAGACAAATACTTCACACAGATGATTCTTTCAAATGGCATTACACTGTTACAGGGCCAGAATATGAAGTCATAGTACTTGATACTCGTACTTGGCGAGCATTTCCAGGTAAAGATTTTGATTTTCCAGCACTGTTAAGTCAAGAAGCTTGTGATCAGCAAATAACAAAAGTAGTTCATCATAAAAATGCTAAGGTGACGTTTGTAATTTCACCAGGGCCTGTAGTTGGTGTACCTTTTTTAGAAGCAATTCAAAAGACAGCTAAAGCTTTTGCAGAAAAATTTGGTAGTGCAGCTTGGGGTTTTGATCCGGAAGCTTGGGGTTTAGAAACAACAGCATTTGAAAGATTACTTTCTTGTTTGGCATTACGAGCATTGCCAGCAAAACAAAGTCGTGTAATTACCTTATCTGGTGATGTCCACTATAGTTTTACATCTTGCCTGAAATATACAGCCAGCCGTCCATTTGAACATTCAGAAAATATCAATACTGAACTGATTGCTATTCAATTTACTAGTAGTTCTTTTAAGAATGAAGTTAGTGGTACAGGTGGAAGTCATTCATTACATAAAAAAGGTTTTGTTCCAATTGAAAAAATCAACTATTTGCCCAAAGCAGAAATTTTAGGGTGGGAAAATCAAGACGAACAAGAATTAGAAATTGGTGTGATGCATGTTTATGTTGATCACGTACCGCAATGCATTCCTTGGACTCTTAAAACTAATCCTGCCACAATAGATTTAATTCAAGAACGGGGTTGGCATAAAGAATTACAAGTTATAAAAAAACCGGAATGGCGGTATACAATTAATTTTGTTTTAGGTAAAGATGAAAAAGTACGGGAACCGGAAGATAATAATTTAGTCCAACCCCAATCTCTAACTGCTCCCTTGCCAGGACAAGACCGCAAACTACCTTTAGAAAAATATTTAGCTATGGCTAAAAATCATCGTGATTATTTGGGTAAATGGGGTGCTGGAAAAGCGGTTGTGGGAGTAAATAATATCGGCGAAATCACTTTTGAAGTAGTAGATGGTAAACAAATAGCTGTGCAAACTCTCTGGTGGCGATTAGAGAGTTTACACAAAGGTGAGTTGCTAGAACCTTTTCCATTAACTAGGTATGAAGTACCTCTAGAGTGAAAATCCAGCCCTTTCAAAGTGTAAATCTGGAAAATGAAAATTTCTTAGTGTCTTTGTGTCTTTGTGTCTTTGTGTCTTTGTGTCTTTGTGTCTTTGTGTCTTTGTGTCTTTGTGTCTTTGTGTCTTTGTGTCTTTGTGTCTTTGTGTCTTTGTGTCTTTGTGTCTTTGTGTCTTTGTGTCTTT
>NZ_JBHFLM010000216.1:0-43882 GCF_041928655.1 Pelatocladus sp. BLCC-F211
CCTTGATGATTGTCTACTAGATATTAGTTCTGGAGCTGAACAAGAGGAGGAAGATCCACAAGATTGATTCCCCTTGTTATTCGCGATTATTTATCGCGAATAATGTTTCTTTCTGTATTTTTACAAAATTGGGATGCTCCCAGCCAAACTCGTTTTTAATCTTCTGTTTGGTTGCTTCCCTTCTTAAGTTTAAGAAGCTTTGGTAGCGATTTTCTAAATCTTCTCGTTGTTTTGCTATATACGCAGATGCCCCACCAAATAAGGTTCCTAATCCTAACTGCCACAGTTTTAACTCAACTGCTTGGTTGGGGACAACTACTGCTGTTAGAGGTAGGGTGATTGCAGTTAGACTTATACCTAGTTGCATTAATCTTTTCTGCCATACCTCTTGCTGTAGTTCAGATATTTCTGAGTCGAACAGTTTGATCCCCAGCATTAGTTATTCCCTAAATAAAATCCAACTGTAATTGCTAAGATAGTTAGGATAAAGTGTGGTAAGTTCCAAAGAACAGCCCACAATAAAGCTTTCTTATCTCTTTCCAGTCTTTCTTGTTCGATTCTGACAAAGTTTATTCCGGTGTCTGCTATTAGCCAAGCTGTCCAACCTACAAGAATTAGATATATCCCAACACGGGTAATGGGAAATACTGTAGCGATGCAACTTAGAAAACTTAAGCCACAATAGACTGTATATTTAATTGAAACTCTGTAAATCATTAATCATTATTTATCCTAATATAATAGAAAGAGACTTAGCTATTACTAAGCAAGTCTCTTATATTGGTTGTTGGATTTAGAATTTGAGCAGTTTGTCTGCCTGGTTGCAGTAAGTTGCAAACCCTTGATGCTGGTTTTGAGTAATCCCCATATCTAGAAGTTTGGTGCTTAGTGATTCTAAATTTCGTTGGGTTGTTCGTTCCCACTGGAGTTCTAATCCAGCAGATTGATTGGCGTGGCTTAAGACGGTTCCATAAACATTAAGTGCTTGTCGCCCTACATTTATTTTCTCTTTAGACCAGCGTTTTACCATTTCGTTTAACCCTTTAAGTTCTCCTCCTTTTTTGGCAGCAACTAGTATTTTTTCTTCTGTAACTTCTGTAGGGTTAAGTTCCAATGCTTCTACAAAATCTTTTCTTAACCCGGCGGCACCTTTAATTACAGTGGGGTCGTATCCACTTTTGAGAGTACTATTTTGGTCTGTAACTCCTGAAGTGTTATTTAGTCCAAGTGGGTTATCGTTGAACATTTTCTGTTGCCTCTCTAAACCAATTTGTTAACTTGGAAACCACAATATAGCTACCAAAACTAACTAGAGATAATAGGCAAGCAAAAAATACTATGATTACAGAATCTATCTGGTTTTTTAAATCCAGCCCTTTGGTTTCAGTTTCAGAATATTTCTGGCGATAGTATTCTGCTTGTTGCAGGCATTGTTCTAGTAGTTTTTGGGATTCAGAATTCAATTCCCCCTCAAAGTTCAGTTCCCCTGATTTGGATAACCTCACTTTCACTTGGGGGAATTCTTTGAACTGGTTTTTCTCCGTCTCTTGTTGCATGAGTTGAGAATATGACAGTGAAGAATATTAGTGGAAATGCGATAAGTCCATAAATCAAACCATTCACTATTTGCTGCTTATCTAGATTGGATAACCAACCGATTAGTTTGTTACCTTGCTGCCAAGAACTCTTGGATGGTACGGATACTCTTTCTGGAATTTTCTCGAAAGTTGTCTGTAACTGACTCCAGAGTCTGTCTAAATGTAAATAAATTGGTTTCAAACTTCTCTTTAGCATCCACAATTTCCTGTAGAGATTCGCATACGTCGCTGGCAATTTCCTGATACGCACTTTCATACTTATGCACCCTCTCTTCTGTTTTCTTCTTAATCCACTCCTTCACCAGGGGTAACACTAAGGCGAAAAATTCTTCCTCTGCTGTAGTGGTGGTTTCAAAGGCTTTGACTATTTCAAATACTTCTTCCTCTGTGGCTGTAAAACCTAATTTAGAGAAAGCTTTTTGAACAATTTCTCCTTTCTGTGATTGGGTAATTGTGGTAGTTTTTTGGGATTCATCAAGTAGTGCGAGATAGTCTTCTTTTGCGACTGATGGGTTAGCTGGTGCTGTGGCTTTAGGAGTAGAATTGTTAACAAACCTGATGCTTTCAGATTCAGCTTGTGGTTCAACTGACGCAGGCTGAATTTGATTTTGTTTGTCGCCCATAGTTTGTATTTGTGTTTCACGGTTAGGCACAACAGTTTCTTCTATATTTAGAGGAACTATTTCATTGCTAGTCCCTTGCATTTTGATTACTTCCTGCACAATTTCCCTTTTGTGCTGAAGTATGTTTTCACCGTCAGGACATACTTTCAAAATTGCTGCTCTAATTTGTTCGGTGCTAGGTTTATAGTCACCTTGTTGTTTGACAGATTTACGAATGTTTTCTATGTGGTTACGTGAAATCATTACGTTTACTCCTACTTAGATAATGGCAATTTTTGTGATAGTTTCTTTTGAAAGTACAGACAAGCAGCAGCAAATACTGGTACTAATTCCTCCGCCTTATAGTCCCTGTTTTTATCAAAATATTTCCCTTCTTTCTGGGGAACTGATTGAAACCATCTGATAATAGTTGTACGGTGTGCCTTATTACTGCTAAGTTTTTGAAGTTCTCTGTAGACTACATCACCTTTAACTACTACTCTTTTGGCGGCTATTTGAAGTGCTTGCTGGTGGCAATAAATAAGTTGTTTTAAAGACAGCCTTGTGTATTGTGTTCTCCTTTTTAAATCAGCAATTAATTGAAGATTCTCTCTATTAATTTCCAGAGCGGATTCGCGTAAGGCACGCTTAATTCTGTACCAAGCTCTATCACTAATTTCGGATTCGTAGTGAATTTCAAAGTAGGTTTTTGCTTGTTTATTGTTCATTTTTGTGGATAGAAACTGACGCTCAACTGTACTGCCGTTACTACGCACACTTTGGCATTGCACTGCAAGCCAAGCAACGGAAAACTAATATTTTTGGCTCGGACAGAAATTTGGCAACCGTGCAACGGTGCAATTAGATGACAGTTAGGGAAGCAGAAATCGGGTATTAACTGCCTTCAGAAATAAGCACCGTAAAGACTGCAACTGATTCCACATAAGGATTTTGGAATTTATGCCACGCTTTGGGTAGTGATGCACTGTCCCACTACGACCCCTACAAAATGGGCATCCTAACCGCTTGCTTAATAAGAATTTTGGGGTTTGGTGTTCCCGCTTTTTGAGGATTTTGTTCATAGGCTTTTAGGCAATACGAATCTATGCCCAAACTTGGCTGAAACTCAGTCAGTGTAAAGATTTTGGGCTGTCTTAATTTATTGATGCTATACTAGCACGTATACAGCACATTAAGGCATATAAAAGTGCTAGAAATTATTTTGATAGACACATAACAGCATGGATAGAGATAATTCAGGTGAAAGCACTATGTTTAATGAAATGACTAAAAGATTAGCTGTGTATTTACCGGATGGGGTATATGACTTTCTAGAGAAATGGGCTACTGATGAAAGAAGGTCGGTTAGTAACTTGGCTGCGGTTTTGTTGGAATTAGCTGTTAGAGACAGAGAGGGATGGACGCGATCAGAGTCCAAAACTTCTTCACTTACGGAAAAGGGTAAAGAGGAGACATAGGCTTTTAGGCAATATGAATCTATGCCCAAACTTAGCTGAAACTCAGTCAGTGTAAAGATTTTGGGCGTTTTATATTTATGCTGATAGGATAACAGTAAAGTACAATAATGAAAAGTACATTACCTGACTTTTTGTTGAGGTAAGTTTAAGAAATGATAATGAAGGGGGTGATTTTATATAGTTCAAGTCTATTAATGCCAACAGATAAAGCACTAGTGAGCGTATATGTCCCTCAAGACATCAAAGAGAAGCTTGAGGTATGGGCTAAAGAAGAAGACAGGTCTGTCAGTTATATCGTCGGCAGACTGATTATAGAAGCGATTGAAGTTAGAGAATCAAAGAAAAAGAAACCCTCTTCTGCCAAAGACAAAGGGGATGAGGTAGCTACATGACGGCAGAACAAAAAATAGAAGGTATTAAAAAAATACCTTCTAGCAACACAACGACAATTACCGTCAAGCCTGGTTATCAACCGCAGGCTCCTGACACCAGCATCGACGCAGATATCTACCTGTTTGCCCGATTGCGCCAATTATCGCTCAAACAAAGGGTAGAAATGTTCGCTGCCCACGAACGGGGTGTAAAGAAACTCTGCCTTGCGGGGGTAAAAATGCGGCATCGGGATGCACCGATGGCTCTAATCCGCTCTTTATTTGCCCGTGCGTTGCTGGGGGAGAAATATCATCCCAGTTTCCAACCAACAGGAGGTGATGAAACAATTTGGATTCAAGATTCTATCGCCTTAGCTGGCGAACTTCATCAAATACTGGAGTCGGTTAATATCCCCTATTACGTTAGTGGTGGCGTTGCCAGTTCGATTCATGGCGAACCGCGTTCAACCCGTGATTTAGATTTAGTCATTTCTGTCCAAGCGGATCAAATCGATTTGTTGGTGACAACACTGGAAGCAGCAGGTTACTACTGTCCCGCCGGAGCGGTGGAGAATTTAAAACTGGGGCGAGAAAGAATGCTCAATATCACGCACACGGAAGCGATCGCCAACGCTGACCTATATGTGACGGATAATACACCATTTGCAGCATCGCAAATAGCGCGCCGGCAGTTACTTGATGTTGAGGGGATGCCTGCCTTTTGGGTAATCTCACCTGAAGACTTGGTGCTGCAAAAGTTGTTGTGGGGAAGGGGAAGCCAATCGGAAAAACAGTGGCGTGACGTTTTGGGGATACTGAAACTACAAGCTGAAAATCTCGACTATGGCTACCTTACCGAGTGGGCGGAGCGGTTGGGATTAGTTGATGCATTGATAATGGCGTTAACTGAGGCGGGGGTTTTGTAGTGGCGAGAAAAATGTAATTATTCTAAGCTCTTGTGCGCTATTTGCCTCTATCCGATCTATGATATTGGCATTACTTTTTGCTTACCCAGAACAAAATTGGCTGCGGGGTAAATTGCAGCTCCGTTGTAAAATTAGCTCTTGGTAATGATTACTTACTTCAATTGCATTTATGGGAGGTTAGACCAGTAAGAAGCCCTAAAAAGGCAAAAAACGCCTAAATAAAGCGTTCTTTGTCCTAGGATAAATTGAAGGTTTTACGGAGGGGTTGAGTCTTTACAAACGTAACCAGTGCAGTTAGCTTGCAGGCGGCTCACTGTTTAAGTTTTAGCAAGACACAGTTCCGTGAAAAGGTTAGGAGTTTTTCCTAAACGGGATCTCGAAGGATCTCCGCTTTGTGCTACACACATCTTATAACAAGTTGTGTGCAGACGTGCAGCTTTTTTTTGTCAAAATTGACATAATTTTCAAAAATCACACAATTCAAGTTTTTTTGAAGATTAGCTAAACTAGCTGCCCAAAAGCGCGGAAAACTCCTCCAAACGTGTCAAAAACCAATAATTGGAGGAAATATGTGCGTAATTAAGACTTCACTACTTTTTATATGCCAGGGGAGTGTAAGAACTCCCAAAAAAAAAGTTTGGTAGCTTGCTAGGTACTTGGTCGAAGAGAAAAGACTAAAAAGCCTAGAACAACGCTGCCTGAGAAAGCAGTTTCCTAGAATGTCAGCCTTTCTGCTTAACCGTGAGACGATTACCAGTCGTCTCAGCACGCTGGGTAGCCAAGCTATCCAAAACAAACATTTAAACATTTAAAATCAATTTTGTTTTCATTCTAGGTGATTAAGTCTCTCTTTAACCAAAACAACTAGCGGCTACTTGATGTCCACTTTTTGTATCAAGGTAGCCTCATGTTTGTTCCAGATAATCAAGAAGAATTTCCTCAAATCCCCTATTTATCAAGCTTAGAGCAACCACAGCGTTCCCAAACCAAAATCAAGCCCCACCAGCCAAAAGACCCAGTGGGGCAACGCTATGTAAAATATTTCTGGCATCCTTGGAGTGCCATAGTCGCCCCAGTACCCGCCTTCGTCTCCAAACCAGCGTGGCGTACCATCGACTATTACCTCCAGCCATCCCAGTTATGGAAATTGCATCAAAACAGCCAGCAGCTAGTTGGCGTTCGTTTTGGTTCCAATACCCGTTACGCCATAATCGACCTCGATGCAGGCGGCGACTACCATAACCTAGAATCTATCAACCGCATCAAGTCCGCCCTCGAAGACATCGGCATAGTCGATATCATCCCTATCCAGTCCAGCTTTAGCGGTGGCTACCACCTGATAATAACCTTTACCACCCTCCAGCCCACCTTCAACCTAGCCTGCGCCCTAGAATACACCCTAAGAGACGCAGGATTTATCCCCCGCAAAGGGCATTTAGAAATCTTCCCCAATGCCAAACCTTGGGGTGAAAACTGCATAATCAACTACAATGCCATCCGTTGCCCCATGCAACCAGGAAGCGGTGCGTTATTGTTAGATGATGACCTGCAACCAATCAGCGACTCAGTTTGTGTCTTTCTGGATTATTGCGCTCGCGCCGCAGTACGTCAAGATTTAACCCGACTCAAACGCGCCATCAAAAAAGCTAGAAAGCGCCACAACCGCGAAAGATATCGCAAGCAAATGTCCTCCGACGTTGAAGCATGGCGTGCCGACTGGGAAGAAATCATCGCCACAGGATGGACAGGGCCAGGACAGACTAATAATTTATTACAAATCTTCGTAGGCTACGGCATCGTATTTCTTGACTTAAAGGGTGAAAACTTAGTTAACTATGCCCTCAAGACCGCTACAAACGCCCCTGGCTATATCCAATATTGTCGCCACCAGCATGAAATCGAAGCCAGAGTGCGGCATTGGATAGAATGTACAATTCGACATCAGTGGTATACCCCCTATGCCAGCTATCCAGAACGCCTGTTGGGGACCTTTGCCAACACCTTTGCCGAAGCGATCTCAGGTATAAGGGGCATAATCAAACCCAAAGACAACATCATCCCCTTTGATCGTCGCCAAGCTTTAAACCAGCAACGCAGCCTAGAAGCCCAAAGAAGGATTCGGTGGGCAGTAAATGCCTTGGAATGGGGTACAGGCTTACCAGAGGGCATAACCGACCGTACAAAAGCCATAAGCAACGAATATAAGCAACGTTTTCACAAAACCCTCTCTCAAGAGACACTGCGGAAACATCTACATCTGTGGCATCCCAAATGGTACATAACTGACCCTTGGGCAGAAAATAGCTCAAACCCTTGCCAGATAAGCAAAGACGGTCATTTTGACAAACCGCATACCCCTGAAAAAAATCAAACAGCCCAAAACCCTTACCAGACGGAGATCAACGGGCATTTTCCCTATATGAAGGTTTTTTGTTTACCTCCTGCTGCTACAGCCCCCCAAGGGCTGGAGTCAGCAGAGGTAGTTGAACCAGCTGTAATCCAGCCTGCGGAAAATGTTGCATTCATAAATTCTTCTAATACTGCTGAAATTAATTCAAATAAAACCAGCAATCAATTAGAGAATTCGGTTCATACAAATATTTTACAACCAAATGAATTCAGTTCTCATCAGGATTTTATATACTTCTGTAGCTCCGGCACGTTGTCAAAAGTTGATAATCAAAACTTATCTAACAGGGAGGATAACGGGCTGGGTGTAGTTTCGATACCTGCTACGGTTCCACTAGAACAACCACTCCAAAACGCCAACAACGGCTTGCAGGGTGCATCTGTTGGTGAAGAGACTGCTGATGTTTCCTACCGCATTGAGGAACTCAAGCGAGTGACAAAACTACGGCTAATGGCTTTAACCCAAGCTAGGGCTAAGGTGCGCCAATACTGCGTAATCACGGGACATATTCTCAGCGCTCAAGAACGCGCGAGCCTGGAGATGATTGCCAAAATGCAATTTTACCTCGATTCGGGATGCTCTGTGCTGGTAGCAGAAGCCGAAGCGTGGGCAGCCGTGAATCCAGGTTGTCTGCCGTTTAGCTTAGAGTCAGCTTTTACGGAACCTGCCAATGAGTGATAGTTGCGTTCTACGAACTCCCGTTTAACTTGGGTATCTCGGCAGGCCTCCGAAGTTGGGGTCTGCCGAGGTTAAACTAAGCTTTTGAGTTGCTCGGACTACTTCTTTTAATTAATGGCGTATTGTATGCCAAAAAGAATATTGGTTTGTTATTAGAAGAACATCAGTTGTTGGGATTTAAATTGAAGCTTCTTAGGCAAGAACTAGCTGATATTTATTTCCAACTTCACCTTGCCCATAGCAACTCCAGTAATACTGCAAGCAAGGCTAAAGCAGGGTGGGGGAAATTTTCGTACTTTCTCCCCCAGAGAAGCTATACTGAGTCGGTTTAACAGGGCAATGGAAGATTTAGCAGTGATAGCAAATGAGGTAGATTAATGAGCCGAGTAAACCAGTATCGACTTTGGACACCTATTGCCAATGCATTTGAAGCTTATCGTCGCCGATTAATTACAGAACCTAAAGCTTTTTACGAGCATACATGGCGATTAGTTCATATTCATGAGTCTCTTATAGTGACTCTTGGTACAGCATTGGCTACACGGCTTCTATCTATTTGGAAAGAGCAAAATGATGCAAGTCATGAATTGAAGTCTCTGCAAGAACTAGTTACAGGGAGAAAACAAGATGACAATGATAGCTCTAACGAGTCGGCTAATAGAGGTTGCCTTGGAGGAAATATTGGTACATGGATAGATTTACTAAACCGTTTTGGACGTTCTGAAATACAACCTCCATGTCCATTTATTACTGCTGTCAAAACTTACCTAGAAGAAGTACCTGACAATACCTCGAATAATGGTATCAGTCAATCGGGAGAACCACTAGCTTTTCTACCTGCATGGCGGCGTATTGCTCCTGTACCCAATACATTCTTAGACAGAAATGTCTCCCGGATTGGACGTTTTAATGCCATTAATACACTTCGTAATAAGCTGGCGCATGTGCCAATTTCAGGGAGAATTCTTGAAGAATTACACACTGGATTACGCCAAGAAGTAATTTCATTACTCAATGCAAATACAAATTGGCAAAGAAATCATGCAACATCTGATTTAAGATTCACTTCTGGCTGGCATTCTCCTCTTTGTGGTGAGATTGGTAACCAATATGCTTGCGTTACAGGTAGCGATTTTGGACAACCTACGGAATGTAATAATAACAGTGATATTTTTGTGTATTTTAAATGGTGTCAATCAAATAATGCAGAGCCTATTCAATGGTCGGCATCTCCTTTTATACACTTTGATGATGAACTAAAAGTATCTTTACTTTTTAGGCTACAGCGCTTGGATGATGAAAAAGACCTTCCAGGAGAATATTATCGTTTTGCAGCTGAGGTAGAGCCAGTTCAAGTCCGCATGATTTCTCAAGAAACTATTTCTCCTTGGCTTAGAGTAAATACATCTTCAAGTTTTGAAGAATCTGGTTTAGTAGACAGTTATCAGATAAGTGAAAATGCTACTACTGCCGAAAATCAACAACTAGAAGCATTACAATCTGACCCAGAACAATTGCAACCTCTAACACCATATCAATTACGAAGTGAAGCGGAAAAAGCATTTAAACAGTATAACTACCCCTTGGCAGTAAAATATTTTGATAAACTTAGTGAATTTCCACAATCCTACAATGATGTTGCAATGTCTAAACATGGTGCAGCACTGTGGCGTACTGCAACTCGACAACTAGAACTTGGAAATGATAAAGAAAAACAAATTTCAGAAATGAAACGTGCTGTTGATTTACTTGAAAAAGCTGCACAACATCGAGATGTTGCTTACCAAGCAAGGGCAATATACGAAAAATCTAAAGCGCAATGGCATTTATTAGACTTTGTTAATGAACCAGAGTTGCTCCATCAAGCTATTCAAGATGCAAAAAAAGCAGCAGAACTAGGATATGAATCTGCTTACATTAGTTGGTATCAAAAATTGTTGGACACTCCTCGCGTCGTTGAACCTGTTACAAATTAAGTAGAGGTTGAGCCGAGACAGTATTGAAACTCCTGAAGAAGCGGGGAAGGGGTCAAATGAGCATCCGTGCAGAAACTTACGCTAAGACTGTAACCCTTGCTGGATAAGCATTCTGCAATTCGATATTTTTCGCAATTCTCAATGTACCAAATAACCTATAGATTATTTGGTGCAACAATTTAATACGGTACAGCAAGGGTTTGAAGCTCCTAAATTTCAGAGACTTCAATTGGTACAGTTTTATCCGTGGCGATCGCAGTATTAAAAGCGGCTCATCAATTCCTTAGCGTAAGTTTCTGTTCGATTGCTCATTTACCCCCTGGGAAATGTCCAACACCAAGTTCTAGAATAAAAGTGCAGTCAAGCGAGCTTGTAAAATGCCTTCCCCGTTCCCCAGTATGGACCCATATCTTGAAGGCTACCTATGGAGTGACGTACACAACGCCCTTGCCAGCAAAATTCGTGCCTTCCTCGCTCCACAACTGCGACCCAAATATGCCGCACGACTGGAAGTATATGTTGTGGAAGATATTTCCCCTGCAAGTGAAATTGGTATTTTGTACCCAGATGTCGAGGTATTGCAGATAAGACAACGCCGCGACGTAACTCCGACTACCCCCACATCGAATATTGCCACAACCCCTGTACCACTAACGCTTCCAGTTATCCAACCAGTCGAAGTCCGCATCCCCACAGTCGAAATTCGGGATACTGCCAATAACGTACTGGTAAGCTGTATCGAAATCCTTTCCCCCGTAAACAAACGCGAACCAGGTATTACTGACTACCGTAAGAAACGCCAGCGTTTATATAATGCCAACGTCCATCTAATTGAAATAGACTTGCTGCGTCGGGGAAATCGACCATTTAACCACCCCCGCCTTCCAGATGTTCCCTACTTAATAACCTTAACGCGGGCTGGGTCTGGAGTAATTGACGTGTGGCCTGTGACGTTGCAAGATACTCTCCCGACGATACCCGTTCCCCTGCGCGAAGGCGACCCCGATGCAGTACTGGAGTTGCAAGCCGTGCTGAATGCTATCTATGACGAAGCTGGGTATGATTTATCGATAGACTACACCCAACCTCCACCCCCACCAGTATTGAGTGATGCGGATATTGAGTGGATGTACAAACGGCTGGGTAAATCTTCTTTGTAGCAGGTGTGGAGTTGCTTCAATATTTAAGATGCAGTTTGTAATTTAGCATTAATACTTGCTGCTTGCCGTATTGCCTCTAAACGTTTGAGGTAAAATTCATCCATTTTGGCAATAAATTTACCATCAATAATTTCAACACCCAAGGCATCAGAAACTGCTAAAAAATCCAAGAATGTTGCATTTTGATAGTCTTTATCTTCAAATAATTTAATTTGTTCTTCCGTGTGTCCGCATAACGCTGCCAGTTCTTTTGGCGTGATTTTAAAAGCAATTCTGGCTTTAATTAATAAATCGGATATTTTATTCATGCACTCCACTTGTAGAGTGATAGGTTCGTTGGGATTATGGGCAGCTAACATTTCATACTCAACAATTTCATCCACAAGTTTCTGCCGCAACGCATCGTTAGAATCTTGAATTAACTGCCAGCCATCCGGGTCTTTTAATCGCTTTTCTTCATTCGCCCTTAATTTCCGGTTGGCTTCAGCAAACTTTTCTGCCCATTCCTGGGAATATGCCAGTTGTTTATCATCTTTAATCATGGCTCCCACTCCAATAAATTAATAGCTACAATACCCTTACGATTTTGTTTTCTATCGCGCTGAAAAAACTCTATTGATATTGTAGACTCATCCACGGGTTGGTCGGATGGATAAATTTCCCCTTTATACTTAGCTTTCTGTGCTGCACTGTCATAATATTTTAATATTAGTGGTGCATTTTGTCTGAGGTAATCTATATTTACATCGTCTCTGTCCCAGCAACAATCAAAATCTCCTGGGTCTATTTTATTTGTGACAAAACTGCCATTGATGTAAATTGTACGGCATTCTGCTGCTTTTAGTTGTTTCATTAACTCTTCTAAACCTGAAATCATTTTGGCTCTTTTAGGTGTGTACCCAAACCTCTCTTTAAACTCCTGCCACTCGCCAAAATGTACCCCTGGTGGTAGATTACCGTTTTCATAAAACTCAGGAATCATTCTTAATAAATAGCACCAATCTTACTGATTTTAAAATCATACCACTGAAGTAAATAGATAATACACAACTCACAGATTATAGCGGATTTATATTGTGATTTTTGGCTCTATTGGTTAAATTAAAAAATTAGCATTTAGGATTGTTTCAATATATATTCCAGTTCTAGAAAACTCCTATTTGATTTGGGAAAAACCAAGGTGACTGTAAGCTTGCCATACAAAGGTTTCTTTCTCAGAATACTTAGCAAGATTCAAGTGGGATTCCTATATCTCTGGTAAAGAGACTTCCTGATGTTTATTTTTCAATTGTTGAATTACAGGTATTAGTTTTTGTAACTGTGTTATATCTTCATCACCCAGTTGTGGTGGTTCTATGGGTTGCCATTCCTCTGAGTTATAGAAAGTTTTCATCACCTGAATACCATCACTGTTACGTATCAGGGTTAGTTGGTTATTTTCAATTGTCGCCGAGTATCTATTACCTTTAAATGCTGTACTATTAAGTACTAAGAGATATTCCGCAACGATGGGGGCAATTTCTCGCATCCGAGCAATTTGTTCTGCGATATCGGGCTGTTGCTCAGTTGGTTTATCCTGTGATACTACAGTTGGTTTATCCTGTGATAGTGCGGATGGTTCTGCTGCAACGCCAAGAAGAATTTTGTTACCGTCCGTAACAGTTATAAGTGCTGGTAATTCATTAAATTCTTGGTTTTGCATCGTTTCAACTGTTGTAGGGGATGAGGGTGGCGACAATACCACAGTTTGTTTTTTAGCGAACGGTTCATTTGCTATTGTTGGAACTTCTTCCAGTGCTGGCTCCAAGTTTGCTGTTGAATGATATTGTGTACTTAATACTTCGATAGTTGCTGTTTTTTCTAATGCTCCATCGGATGAAGAATCTTGTTTAAAATTCCACTCAATCCAACTTTCCAGATAATTAATCCGCTTATCGTCAATTGTTCGCCCTCGCTTAAAACTCTCAATTAGTGACTCAGTTGGATATCGATATTCTTCTTGATAGCTAACTTTTAAATGTTCCCGGATGCCAACATGAGTATATAATTTCCCCAAATCTCCACCTTTAAACGGCTGTCCATCCAAGCAGTAGCTTATCCCCTTGAGCTTACCAGTACGGGTAAACTTGCAAACAACTTGGATATTTTCTTTTAACAATCGGGCCACAAATACTGGCATTGCAGGATTATCTACTGCGGCTTGTTCAATCTGCTTTTGCAACCGTTCAACTATATTTTGGGTTCCAGATTCTTCAGCTTGTTGTACGTGTTTAGGGTAAGCCTTTTTCTTATCGACTTCCCAACTGGACGGTTGAATAATTAAATCGTAATTTTTTTCTATTTGACGCAAGATTTTTTCTGTACGGTAATAATCTAAATAATCGTCATTGCACTCGCCATCGTAGGATACCCGGTTAATTACCATATGTGCGTGGGGTCGAACTTGCCCGTCATATTCCGCATCATTATGCTGCACCAAAATAAATTGGTTGTTCGACAGTTTCAACCCCTCCCGTAAATCTTCCGCTATTTGGCATAATTCCCAATCATCCAGGCTTCTATCACCGGGGGCCGGACTAAACGATAGGTGCAGTACAGGTTTTTGGACTCTGGGGTTTTTATTGGCAAAGGAGCGAAACTCCCAAGCAAGTTGGGCGGGTGTTTCTCCTGCCATATTAGTATTGATCAGCCGCGCCGAAGTTTTGCCGAGGACGTAGGCCACACAACCGTAAAAGCCATTTCCCTTGGTGATGTTGCCAATCACTTGTTCTCCAGGGGGAAAGCAACTACTTGGTCGGGTTGTTCCGGTTGTTCGGGTTGGTTAGCCACAGGTGCAGATTGTTCTGAGGAGGATGGTAGTTCAGGGTTTTCCGGCATTCCCAGTAATATCTGCTTTATTTCTAGCAGTAATGGTTTGAGGGCTTCAATTTCAGGGCGAGGGTCAACTGCGATTGCCTCTCCCATTTTTACAGCTCGGTTGATGGCATAGGCAATTTGGTTGATGTTATTGCCAATTCGACCCAGTTCTACGTATGTCGCTTCGTTGATGGCGGGTACTGGGGGAGCAATGTAGATGCGATAAGCGGAGCTTAAAGCCTTCGGCTTATCGCGCTCAACACAGTAGCGGATAAATTTGGAGAGATTCTTCCCCATACCAGCAGCTTCGGCTTTGGCTTCCCAATCTTCTTTTTCTGATTCAGTTAGTCTGAGGCTGACTAGTGTTGTGCGTTTTGGTTTGGGTTTTGACTTGCGTCCAGCTTGAAAAACTTTTTTGGCTGTAGTGGTCTTACTATTCATCTATATAAATGAGGTTTTTCAAAGAAGTCTTTGAATCTACGGTAAATTGATAAACTTATCAGCAATTAATAATCATCACCCTTAATATTGATGGCATAAATCCACTGTTTTTTATCGAGTTTTGGGGGTTTCCAAAGGGGGTGAGACCCACTTTGGCGAGCTTGGCGGCGCGAAAAACTAGGATTTATATGAAGAAATGTAATACGCCGCCATTGCTCGCTACCCAAAATGCGACTACGGTATACGAAAAGTATAGCAAACAGGGTAAGTCTTGTACAGTGGGGGTTTGAGCGCGAGGGCTGGAATTAGAGGCAGGTGTTCGCTTCCTCCCATTCTTCCCCTACTTTCCCCCAGTTCTCACCCAGTTCTCACCAAAAATATGGACAATTCTTTTGCTGGAGAAAATAATAATTTTTATTTGTAGACATAATTGTCCACTTTTAAGGGGAATAAATGGTAATTCTCCCCCATTTACTCCCTACTTACTCCCCTTTTTTGTCCCTCCGAGTAAAATAGTAATAATAGTCACTTATTTATACTGAAAAAAGTTTTTAGATGAAATCCACTGATGTTGTAGAACTTCGCATACGTAGAAATCAGAATTCAGATGCTGGCAAGTTAATTAAATTTTTAATGGATTATGAAGCGAACCAAGCGGTTAATCCTGCTGGGGATAATGCGACTAAGCTTGCACTGAAAACGCTGCGGCTGTTTTTTATGCCCTATGTTTTGGAGGCTCTTGGCGATCGCTCTGGGGCAAGGGAATGTGCGATTTGGTGTATCCAACAATTGCAGAATCATATCTGGCGGATGGTACGACATTTTGAGTTGGATAAGTAGGCGATGGTGTTCCGCCCACTGTAGGTGATGCTCTCAAAGGGCGATCGCAGTTGGGGAATCCACTTCTAGAGGTACTGCCCTTCAATAATCTGTGTGATTAGCACAGCGCCGTGGCGGAGTCGGCTTCAGGTGGAAGGTGGAAGCTAAGAGAATCGTAGACGCGATATGTGAAACGGCAAGGGCAGACGACTGCAATCGCCGTATTGGTCAATTTTGGTAATGTTTAGCAACAAAGAACAGTATGCCACCTGTTTCAGTGTTGCTAAATTTATGATGATGCTGTGGGCTTAACAAAGATATTTCACGACTATGGCTCGCGAATAGCTTGGATTGGTCGATACGCATCAAGTCCAGCAGCAAGGTGGAGCGGAGCAGGAAAAATTGTAGCGTCAAGATATTGAATTAATCCATAGAGCCGCAGGCATTGAGCATAGTTTGCCCAGTCGCTAAAGCAGTCTGAAGACTGTAAGGTAAGGTTAAGAAATATGCCACGGGGGTTGTACCCTTGGGCACGAGGACTTGGTTTTTTTAGTTCTCCTTTATTGTCACCTCTAGTTTTGGGTAAGTAAACTAATTTGCTCTCATTTAAAATACCTCCACTACGGCTTTCAGGACGCTGGTTACTCAAGTAATAGTTTCCACACTCAGAATCAAGAGATGAAGGGTAAAATACCCCCGCAGTATGCCCTTTTAGTTCGCCATCTTCATCACAAACGCGATAAAGAGGCACTTCATGTTCATTGTTAGGTGCAATGATACTGGCTACCCGAATGTGTGGATAATCTGATGTGGATATAAAAGAAATAGGTTTATCTTTATCAGGACTAAAAGCAAGACAATGCTTTTGCCAAAACTGTTTTTGCAGAAAGACTAAACCGCGTTTACGAAGATTAGTTGTATCAAAGCAAAAAAGTGTTGGTTGTTGACATTCTTGGAATAAATTATTAAATACCCAAGACTGAATTTTGCTGGGATTTAGGTCAATGGGAGGAATTTCTTTCAAGCCTGATGCCATTTTTACTTGGAAGGTGTGAAAGTCAAACCACTTATCACAACCAAAAGCTTTAGCAGTAATACCTGTTTTGTCCATCTGCACTGCAACAGGAAGATATTTAGTGCTGTCACCTATATAGTAAGGAATGAGATAAACACTACAGCTTGCGACATCGGCGGGAAAATTTTCTGCCTCTATTGTTGGAATGGTATAGGCACCTGCCATCGATAGCAAACTTTTAAGCGATGATTCCATACGATATGCTAAATTACTTTTGAGAGAAATTTTTTCAAATTTCCCCTCTTGTTTATTCGCTTCTATTGTTTCTTCTCTTTCATGAATTGCGTTGTTGAGTTCTTCTTCGGTTAAAGCATCTTGACGGTCATCTTCTGAATCATCTTTAGCCACAAAATGGTCGGTGACACTGCCAAGCATTGCTAGTGCAGGACGAAGACAAGGTTTTGGGTCTTCGCTAGCATCTCTCCAAAAGTGTTCTTTGGGTAGTATTTCAATTAAGGTTATTGTTTGTTGATTGGATGATGCGTAATTAGTTTCCAATGTGTTTAGGATTTTTTTGATTCTCTCTTTACATTTTGAATCCCAATTTTCTCCTATTAATTCTGCTCCATTGGCTCCCAGTTCATATACAAAAACATCGTTGATGCCGTATTTTGATGCGAGTGCGTGAATTAATTTATTGGAAGCAGTAGTCTGTGATAATAAAATGAGTCTCAAATCCTGCGGGATATAGAATGGAATATCTTCGCTTTCAACAGCAAAATGTGATTTGATGAACTTTCCTAATGCTTTATATTCAGAGCTAGTTTTTTTGACTGCTTGCTTGTTATCGCAACGTGCGTAAGTTTCTATAGTGGGAAATGCATCACCAAAAACTTCTTGTATTTTCTCTCTGCAACAGTTATAAAATATTTCAATGTCTTGAGGAAATAATCCAGCACCAGCATTGTGCGAATGAGACATGGTATTGTTATATACTATCCCCCAGGCGAGGTCATCTTGTTTGCAGGGATTATTTATTACTTCTAAAGCTGTAAACTTATCTCGGAAGTTAAGTTCGCTGATTAAACGCGCGAGATGCCCTTCAAAATCAATATTTTTTTTCTTGTCATCATTTTTTTTATCGTCACCATTTTTCTTATTATCAGTATCCTTTTTCTTTTTCACGAATTTTAATTGACAGGGTGCAAATCTTGTAGAATTTGTTGGACTGACATAAACTGTTACACGCGAAGATAAAAAGCCTAATTCCCAATTTACCCAACGCCGTATACCGTAATTACAACTTATGTATGGTTTACCATCTGCGGCATAGTGAAGCGCAAAGCTTATCAGGTAGGAGTAATTATGAGTTGTCTTGCTCTTTTTATTCGTCTCTTTATTTGTCACCTCTTTAATTTCTAATTCTGGTGTCCAGCTAATAAGTTCTGCAACATCACCATTATCAACAGCACAAGGGCGAAAAACTACTTCTTTGAATACCTTGCCAGTCGTGGGGTCAATGAGTTCGAGGGGTTCAGATGCTATTGCACTAGCTAAGAGATACGGGATGAGATTGTAATATAACGGGTTGATTTTTAACTGAGCATCCTCAATAGTCCACACTTTTTCCGGAAGTTGTACTTCCTCAAAGTGCAAATCATCACCAGATAGAGAATTAATTTCTGCAATATCAGCTTCTGTCAGAGACTTTGTATTTTCAAGACAAATTCGTAACCATGTTTTGACAACAGTTGCAATGTAGTCAGTGGACACATTGTCAGTTTTGCTATACAACCACTTGGCGTATGATTTCAGCTTAAACGCATTTTTTGAAGGGAATAAAATTTCATCATCTAACAAAAGTTGAAGTGCATGATTAAGGCTCTCTATTGGTAGCGAAATGTAACCTTTACCATTCTTCCGCTCCTGCAATCTATTAAATAGTTTTTTCCAATCTTGTGGAACGGTTAATGAATATAATTTAAACGGCAGTGATATCTGTGTTGGAACTTGTAAAGCGAACAATTGTATTGAATTAGATTTAGATGCCATCTATTTTCTCCAATGCACGGTAAAAAGGTTCGTAAAGCGAGCGCACTAGTGCGATGTCATGAGCGTCATAGCCTGTTCTGGTTTTAGCAAAGTACGGTTGCAGAACGTACTTAAATCCTTTAAGTAAGGAATCTTTTTCAGTTTCAGCTTTTTTCTGGGCAAGGTTAGGGGCCCATGCTGCATCAATAAAACGAACTAAAGTTGGCTGATTACCACGAATTGTTCGGGCGATCGCCTGCCAGGTAAGCACCATCAAACTCCAAATCAGTCCTTCGCGTACTTCTTTGGACAGTCCCTTGTGGGAATATTGCAAGATGGTGTCAAGACTTTTGAGAAAAATACCATAGCCTTCGCTACGCCAAGAGTCACAAACATCAATAAAGTTTCCCTCTCTCTCTTGGGCTATCGCTTTTCTTTCTTTCCACAATGCCAGTCGGAATTTATAATCTAGGTCATCAGGTGCGGGATGCGGACGAACTAAAAAGTATGCTCCACCAAATGCACTTAATCCTTCCTCGTTTAAAATATTCTTACCCCGCCCAATTGCTGCTATTGGTGCAATTAAAATTGCTCGATTAGTATCAGCAAAATTTTCAACGTTACTGCGAGAAATCAAAGATTCGTCAATTTCCTCCAGTGGCGATCGCGAAGTCAAAGCCGCCACCTGTTCTTTCCAATAGGAGCTAGTATCAATGCTCTTGATGGCATCGTAAACAAAATCCACTTGCTCGTAACTATTGACATACCAAATTAAACGCTTTCTACTTTCAGGTAGTGCATCAAAATCACGTTGCAAGATGTCAGTTTGACGAAGTAAAGAGCGCACTACCTGCAACAGAGCTTCTTCCTTATTTGTTGCCCCTGAAACCCGGACAGGGCTGCCATCTGGATAGTAACAAGGAGAAAAGTGAAAACTACTTTCAGAAATTGCTTCGATAGCTTTCCTAACCCTTGGACGTAACAAGTAATCGACTTGGCGTTCCAGATGATAAATCGGACTTTGCCCAGCCCAACTTGTACCACTTAGTAACAAAGCGTGCGCTCCTTGAGTACCTTCATCAGCAAAGACATGGGAAAAATTCTCCAACAGCCAGCGCCCTTGTCCCAGTGCTTGGAAGTACCAAAGTGTTAATTGATTCTCTTGCCGTTCCAGCTTGAACCCACAAACCAAACCAGATGCTAGTCCGGGTATCAACCCGTAAAAGTCCCGTGGAATGCGATTAAAGAAAACTATTTCTTCGGCTCCATCTACTTGCTGCTCAAGCCCGTATGCAGTTTTGATTGACTGTTGAAAAAAGGACACAAAAAGGACTAATTTGAGGAATAATGCAAACTTGCTACAAAATCCCCACTTATCTTTAATTGCCTTCAACCAGCCTTTTTCAGTGAGTTTTGTTTGTATTTTGGCAATTGTTTCCTGCTGTTCTTGGTAGTTTTCACTCTGAAGTCTCATTGCATACTCAGCAAGCCAGGAGTTTTTCCAATCGCCTAGCAGGAAATCAGCTAACTCCTGATAAACCGGGTTTTTATCAAGAATAAAAGTAGATGACTCAGTATCTATACCTTCAGATTCGGCAATTTCTAATACAAAATCTCTAGCTAGGGACGAACAGGTAAAGAATTTCTCTGCCAGCCACTCGCTTTCATCAGGGGATAGTTGCAATTGTGTGCAAATATTATCAACAAGCGTATCGGCATTTTGCAAAGCATGATTGAATTGTCCAAAAGTAAGCTGCCGTAAATCGTTTCTAGAATTACGTAGTTTAGTAGCTCGCGTCCATGTTACTACTTGATCGAGAAATCCATTACTTCCCCTCTCAATTAATTTGATAGCAGGTAAAAATGTTGAGTCGAGGTTCGATTGCACCTTGTCACACTCATCGAAAAACACAACACTGCAAGTCCGATACATCAATTCATAGTAAGTAATTGACTGTGGGCTTACGTGTGGTAGGGGACGAGTGAATATTGCAGCAGCTACTGTTGTCAAAATGACATCTGCGCTACTCAGTTCATTGGCATCTCGGTGTCTTGGACACTGCCCAATCAGGGGACAAATTCTTACACCATCCCCGTTGCTATTATTATTACTATTACTGTTACCGTTACTAGTATTATTGTCGTCCGAGTCTTTTACTTCTCTTAAATCAAAGCAAGGAGGAGAAGGAGGATTGGAGGGTTGAAAGTATTGGCTTAAGGGACAAGCTGTAGATAAGTGTGTGAAGCCGTCTATCCCACCATCTACACTATGCCAGTTCTCAAGATGAACTTTTCGATTCCTTTGACCAATTACTACTGATACTCGTAAACCGACTTTTTTCAGTAGACTGGCCATTCTTAGGCACGTCACAACTTCATTAAAGACAATGCCAACTCGGTGTCCTTTTTTTGCTACTGCTACAGTCAGAATTTCAATTAGTGTCGATTTACCTGCATTTAGCAGCCCAACTAAGTTTTTTACCCCGTCGAACACTATAGTGTCGAGTTCAACAAACCCCATTCCTTGAAAATGCTCAAGGATGATATCTGATAAACGCCCTTTATGGTTTTGACCGCAGTGTTCATCTAGAAGATTTGCTGCCGACTCCATTTCTTCTCGTGTAACAGAGATTGCTTTATTATTCTCGCGGTGTACTGATAGAACCCTGCCTTGGCATAAGGGCAAATCCTTTGGAATTCTGACGCTATAAGTGTTTTCGCCAGAGCGAAAGCGATATTCTTTACCGGGTTCTGCATATTTAACAGTACGCTGGCGATACTTCAATTTGTTACCAAGCAATTCCTCAAAACGCTCAAAACGGTTGCCCCAGATAGAAGGCATAGATTTCCGAGTGAACCGATAAGTCTTATCATCAACATCGTAGGCTCGATATTTCGAGGGAATTTGACTGTATACCTTTAACAACTGTTCTGTGACATCTTGGTTTGTTAAATACGGAACTAACTGCCTGAGATTAAATAGTGTTCTCTTTGCCTCTACTGTTTCCACCAACAAAGCCAAGCGCGGAAACAGATAAAATCGATTGGATATTAGTAGCCATACAGAAATTGCTGTTTCAAGTTCTGATTGAACACCTAACTTTTCGATAGCAAACAGGCATAGTTCCAAATCGAGCAACGCTTCAATCTGGTCTTTATGTAAGCTTGTTTGTTTTTGTAGGGATTGTGTAACTTTGTAGCGCCAAGACCTCGTTTCTCTCATGTCTTTCTCCCCTTGTTTTTAGTGGGACTTTTATCGCGCTTTGTACTTTTCTCCTCACCCCGTTTACTATTGGTAGAACGTGTGTCGCTTTCTGTATTGGTGTCGCTTTGCTTACTATTAGTAGGAGGTGTATCGCTCTCCACCCCAGCTTCGCTCGCTTGCACCTCTACTTCGCGCACACCCGCTTTTTTCTTGGCTAGGGCAAAAACTGCATCATCGAAGATGGGTTTAACATTCTCCCACCGCCATCGTGATTTCAATTCTTTAAGATAAGCAGGACGGTCTTTCTTTCGCTCCGCAGGGATGACAATATATGCAACATCCCAAGGTGGTTCACTAGGTATTGGTTCATCACCTAAATTCCTGACTAATAGATAGGGATTAGAGTAATCTTTCAAATCGAGCGCCCATACTTCACCATCAGCAAACTTAATTCTCAAGTCATAGCGATCGCACTCTGGATAAAGTTCAACCTCCAGCCCAAAATCGACTAACTTCTTAAAGAGTTGAATTTCTGCACGTCCGGGGTAAAACCAAAAGCGTTCAATCCCACGCTTGAGTTTTAAGCAGTCACTTGGTAGTTTTACTTTGCGCTTGAGTCTGCGTCCGGGTGGACAACGGTTACAGCTAGAGTTTGCAATCACTTGCCTTTGCGGATTTACTCCGGCCAGCGCATGACAGTAAGGGCAGGCATAAAAGTTTCCCTCTAACTCGTAGCAGCTTGGAACAGGTTCGTAGCACTCATCTAACAGATCGGACAGCCCAATACCCAGTCCAAAATCCCCTTTTGCTTTTACGAACTCCTGGTTTGACAAAACAGGATGTTCAATAATAAACCTCCGGAATTTGGTGTAAATTTGTACCCCTTGTGGGTGTGACTGACAGTGTTGCAGTAATTCTGTTGCAATTTTCGTTTGTTCTTGGCTCAGTACACTCCCACCAAATGCTTCTGCTAATTCAATTGTTAATTCCGTAGGTTCTCCCAAAAAAAGCAAAGAGTCGCTTGAGTCTATTTCGTCGTCAATTTCCACTCCCCATTCTTCAAAAGGCTGTTCGCAAAGTTCGTAAAACTTCGGAATACTATCTGGTACATCAAGAGCTTTACCACCCACTAGAAATGCCAAAACTACCCTGTCGTAACCCAGTTGCAAGTCTTGAGGGTAAGGATAAAGCCTGCCCTGACGCGCTTGAACCTTGATTAGACCAGCAGAAATTTGCTCAAGTGTGGGTATATCGAGTCTGACCACCAGTTACTGTCCTAAAAAATAGAATTTTTATAATAGTAACTTTAAAATTACGGGTTGGGTATATGAAAATATAAAATTTTTTAAATATTATCCAGTCTATTTAGTTCAGACTGTTACTTGAGGCGGCAAGACTGTAACCATTAATAAGCTGTGAAAAATGAAGAATGCATGTTGAGACTGTGGGGAAACTCTTGAAGCTCTTAAGAGCATTCGCGAGAAGGTTTCACGCTTTTTTCCAAGTCAAAAATATTCTTTCTTAGATGCGCTGTGATTCTTAGGACGCAACCCAAAGTACACGCGAACTGAACTTGTAAAGGACTGTTACGCCGTCTATACCGCTGTTTATTGGTACATACGTATTAAAAGAGATGGTAAATTAATTAAGGTGAGATTGAGGTAGTAGGCGATGACCGACTTAGACAAAGCTAAGTACGCGGCTGAAATGTTCGCCAGTTATGAGTTTCAGGGGATTACTGTATGGATGGTTGAAGAAACTCGGACAAATTATATGGTGTTTGGGCACACTGAATCGCCTGTAGACCTGGATCTGCTAGGCAGAACAAGCAAGCAGAAATATTTTGTGAATGTTGTGGGAGGTATAGGTAAGCGGTATACGGCAGAAAAAGCTTATTTGATGGCGCGATCGTTAGAAAGGGGAGATTAAACCCAGCTAACTGTTATTTATTATGGAATATTACGGCTGCTGGATGTTGCTCGATTGCTATTGGAATAAATTACCATGCAATAGCTACGAAACTTTGTTTGGTTATGGTTGTGATGCCATGAAAATTACAGATTTACCTGCATCAGTGCTTGAGGAACTTTGCCAAAGCGAATATTGGCGAATCGATATCGACCCCGGATTTGATGCCAAACACGAGTTTTTTATCCGTTGGGAGTACTTACTGCCTAATCCGCGTACAGATGATTATACCGAAGGCGAACTTGCAGAATTTATTAACTTTGATGGGTATGACTTACTCCTGCCAATAGGACGTGCCCACCATCCCCATCTCCATCTACTGCGGTTGAATGCAAGCTTAGATAAAAACTCGCTGACGTTATTTTTATTTGATACCTACCACAGTACTTGGTTCTCTGATATAAGTGATGCCCGCTACGGGTTTCTTGCCGTTGCTGACCGCTATCAGAATCATGACTGTGACTTCTATGTTGCCTCCTACTATCATTTTTCCTACCTCGTTGGGCGTGACTATGAACTGGCACAACAAATCATGCAGCAACGGTTAGGTACTTAATCGAACTTTGTCATACAGATGACAAGACTACAAGTTATGGGAGTCGGAAATTTAAGTTTTTGTAATGGCTTGTTCTTCATCCAAGAGTACTTTAATTTGATTGAGCAATTTCTCCAACGCTTTCTTTTTCTTCGGGTTATCCCAGACTTTGGATGAACCAAGTTGTTTGCTTAATTCCTTGTACTGGGTTTTAAGTGATGGGGTAGTGTCTGCTTTCTCCTGAGCGAAGATATCTCGTATCCTCTGTTGGATTTCTGTAAGTGATAAATTCTCTTTGATTGCTGCTTGCAGTAAAGGAGCGCGTTTTACATCCTCCTTCACTTTAGCGATCGCACGCGCTTTGGTGTACTCAATTGACCCCTTTTGCAGTGCCTCTTTAATATCTTCAGGGAGATTGAGTAATGGCAGGCGATTAGTACGGAAGGATTCAGCAGAAAGCCTACCAAGAGAGGCAAATATACCTTCTACTACAACATTTTCTTCATGGCGGATAACGTTATCCGCTTTTTTATCATCTGAAGGATGGATAACATCATCAAGGGTTTTGCTTTCCTTCTTTTCTTTTTGGCGGATAACGTTATCCGCTTGTTTTCGGTTGGCTTTTTCCATGCGGTTGAGCAGGCTAATTACCTCATCCTGGGTTGAATTGAGGCGCAGTGCCAGTAACTCCAAAATTCCGATTGTTTCCTCATACGCATTCAAATCTTCACGCTGGAGGTTTTCAATTAATTGCACCTGCTTAACCGTGTCGTCGTCCATTTCCTTGATGACGACAGGCACTTCCTCCAACCCGGCCATAATAGCTGCTTTGAAACGACGCTCGCCCGCAATGAGTTCGTAACTTCCATCTGGTTGAGAGCGCACGATTAATGGTTCGAGGATGCCTAGCTCTTTAATAGATAGCGAAAGTTCTTCCAACTTTTTGGGGTCAAAATAACGCCTGGGTTGGGTGGGCGGTAATTTAATTTCCTGGATGAGAATCGTGTTGGTTGATTTGTTAGATGGCGTTGCGGGTTCATCTTCGCTACCGCCAAACATTAAATCTATTGGGTTAGCGTGTTTGAGTTTTGCGGTGTACGCTGCGTCTTTTTTACTCACAGAACCTCCTAGTAAGTGTGGCAGACCTGTGGGTTTAGCCCGACGACTCCACTTTTAATTTATCTAACTCTTTGGCAATCTTATTTAGGATTTTGACTGCGGGGTGTTTCTTATCATACATTCCCAACGGCATTCTACGCTCGGAGGCATCCGCAAAGGCGATAGATTTGGGGATAGGAGGATATATCGTACCAATTTGGGAAAGTTGTTCTTCCACAGCTTGGAGAGTGCGGGTTTCTTGTGCGGTGCGGCTATCAAGCATTGTAGGAATAAACCCAGCAATTTGTAGTCCTTTGTTGAGCTTTTTTTTAACCCTGGCGACAGTATCAAGTAGTAGGTCTGTACCCAGGAAAGATTTAAATTGACACTGAATAGGTATGAGAATATGAGTAGCAGCAGTTAGGCTGAGGATACTTAAAATGCCAAGGGACGGGGGACAATCAATGAGGATAAAATCGTAATCATCGCGGATGGGGGCAAGGGCTTCATGGAGGCGATATTCGCGTGCGGTGGCAGCTGGTAGGAGGAGTTCGGCGGCACTTAAATTGATATTGGTGGGTGCCAATGCCATACCCTGGATTTTTTCAGGGTAGACAAATAATGGTTCTTCATCAATTATCGCGTTATAGACAGTTTTTTCTAGTTCTTCAGGGTCTACACCCAAGAAGTTGGTTAAAGATGCCTGTGGGTCCATGTCCACGAGTAGGACGCGGTGCTTGTTGGCTGCAAGATGGTAGCCCAGATTGTGGGTCAAAGTTGTTTTGGCAACGCCCCCTGACTGGTTGAATAACGTAATGATGCGAGTTTTAGTCACGATAGTTGGTTGAGAATTTTTTGTTATTTGGGGATGAGTTAGAGAAGGCGGATAACGTTATCCGCTCTTGAGAAAATGTAATGAAATCCCATATACAGGTGATTGTAGCGACGAGGGGGGATCAATACAAAATTTTCTTGCATCTTAACTTGGAATTGGTGAGGCATCAAATCCAGCATCACAACTAAATCGCAGTTTCGGTTTTAGCTGATCCTGTAGCTGCGCGGAGGAGAATGTTTGGCAGTAAAGGATGCGAGTGATCGTTTCTCGTTGAAATTTGCGTGAGGAAAAATCACTTAGATAACAAAAATCCTCATTAATGTGAGATTAATCAACATAATTTGACATTTTTAATCTCACCATTATCTCTTAAAGCAGTGATTTTGACTTTAACCATTTGTCCTTCCTGTAAATACTTAGCTTTTTTGTGTTCATCTGTAGTTCGCCTAATATCAACTAACATTTTATAAGTAACTTTAATCCCAATGATTTTGATAACCTCAGCATCTAAAATTTGACCAATTTGAAATTCTTGAGATGGTTTAGATTTAGTAATTTCATTTTGGCGGTATGACTTTAAATTATCTAAATTTAGGGTTTGATGTCTTCGATTGTCTGACATATCCATTACTTGAAATGGAGTTGGCAGTATCAGACGGCATTTATACTCATTAACTGTTTTATCATCTTCCTTAACAGGCTGACAGATGTAGTCATTTGTTGTTATGTCTCGTTCTATTTCCATGTATCGTGTTCTACTTACAGGTGGAAAAATATCCCATCTCAGCATAGTTAGTAACATTTTGATACGTGGTACATCCTTTAGCTTCAATTTTTCATAATCTTGTTTGTCTGGATAATCTTGGGGAAAGTCAGCTTCACTAATGTGCGTAGTTACATATTCCTCAAACTTCTGAATAAATTCTTTATGCTCATCATAAGTAGCAGGGCGATCGCCACTTAACCAGTTATTATCATCAAATAGCTGTGTGTATCGCTGCTTAGGTTCATTACGATATCGTTCATTAAGGGAAAGTTCATATTTTTCAATCATTACTGCACCCATACCTAATGGCTTTCCCATACCAAGGGAAAGCCGATATTTTTCTTTGCTATCAAGGCCAAGTAATTTGACTTTCTCTACATCTTCGACTGATAGGGTTAACACCCATAAAAGCGCACCCAGTTCTACATCACTGAGATTCTCAAAATAAATGGTGAACTCAAAAGAAACTCCTGATTGAATTGGCTTAATTTCCGTGTACTGGGATTGTTTATCTTTAATTTCAGCTTCAGTTGCTTTGGTTTTAATTCTGTCTATGCCTACATTTCCCTTATGCCAATATAGTTTATGTCCCCGAATTACTGTGTCTTGATTGGGTTGACTAGCATAGTGCTTCAGGCTTTTCTTTTCGTGGCTTTTTTGGACTAAGTAGTGCTGAAATGTTGTTGGTTTAGGAGTAGCCAGAATTTGTGGTGTAATGGTGTCATCAGTCAGCCAGATACCATTTTCTTCACTTTTATATTGAGCATCACTGAAAAATATACGTCCAGCACGAGATTTTTCCTGTTTTTCTTTTTTATTTTTATCAGAACCTTGTACTTTGTTCTCGTTTTTACGCCTAACAAAGCCAAAAATAGCATCAGCTAAGTCAATTTTGTCAGATTCACCTACTTCTTCAGGGATAAAATCAACTGCTGATGCGGCTTTACCATCATTTTGAGGAGAATAAGGAATACGAAAGTTAGGACTTTGACCAAATAACCTAACTACCTGTTTGGACTTGATTTCACAGTATGAGAACATTTCACTGTAAAAAATAGGTCTGCCAGCTTCCAAAACTCCCATATTTTTATCAAATGGTTGCTGCTTTTGAAAATCTGTAAGTGCGTCACGGTAATGCTTGATAGCAGCATCATCAATTTTTAAAAGTTGAGTTCCGGTTTTGTCTTCAGCTAGCACAATGCAGTGATTTTGCCGAGGAGATTTACTGCTGTCACCCTCTTGCTTCATATTTCCGCTAGTTACAAGCCATCCTCTATATTGATAAGTGTTTGGATTGGCACTAATATTCTTGGCAAAAGTGCGTCCATTCTTTGAATAGGTAGTTTCAAAGCTTACCTCTTGATATTGTGGTAGATAACCTGCTTGATTTAAAGTAATAAATCTAGGAGTGAACTGATTAGCAATTGTTCGGATATCTTGTTCACCAGCTGCTCTTTTTGCTCTTCTATCCTCTTTAACCCAGACAAATGATGTATTATTATTTCCCGCAACTGTTTGGGAAACTGGACGAATAAACCAACCTTCTTGAGTTTCGACTAGATAACCAGCTTTTACACTTTTCAGCAAATCTTTATATAGTTCGTCCAAAGGATCTTGCTTATCAGCAGCAACTGCACGGAAGAAAAATTTTGAAGCATCTGAGACTCTTTCAATCTTGCCAAAGCTAACAATTTCAACTAGAGTTCTCACCATTCCACGCAAACTGCTACCAGGCAAAACGGGATACTGTTTTGAAGGATACTGAAAGAATTCAGCCTTTTTTTTGCGTTGTTCTGGTGTTAGTTCTTCGTTCGGTTTATCTCCAAACTCTGCAAAATCAGCAGGTGTTAAACCACAACGAATATATAAAGGTGATTCAGTTTTTAAGTTACATACAATTTTGCCAGTGTGACGGTCAGAATAGTAGCGGTTGTTATCGCGTAATTTACCATTACATTCAAATTTTGCTTCAACTACTCTTTCTGGTATCTCTACAAAGTTATAAGGAGCAACTGCTTTACGGTCATCAGGCACTTTTTCTAGATGTTTAGGATTCATAAATTTTTTCTTTTGTGAGAGATACAAGACGACTGAGAAAAATCCGAGCTACTCCATCTTGGTCATAATAAAAATAGTGATGTACTTCTAGTCGAAGTGGACGATACTGTTTCTGTTTATCCTGGCTAAAAGTAATCCCTGTGATGGGAGCAGCATATTTAAACCCCTGAGAACCATCTGAAAGTAAGGTAAAGTTACCGTTTGCTTTTCCTTGAGTACCCCAGAGAATTTGTGATTCTGGTATTAAACCTATTTTTTCTTGTTCAAGTAATTCTGATACTTGGCTTTGTAAAATTAGCCGCGATCGCCATTTTCCATTACTATTCCATAGTAAGACCTCACCAGCTTCTCCAAATATCCGGCATTGTTGTAATGTTGACAGACGTAATGTAGGAAAATCATACTCAGTAAAAGCTTGCTTAGAAGTTTCTAAAATGCCGCTTTCTACTTCAAAATGTCCCCAGACAACTCCATCCTCTGCATGAGCTAACACGTACCGTAACTGATAATCTTTAGTAATTGCTTGTTGCTTTAACCAATCCTCTAGTGATAGTTCAATTGTTTCTGTTGAAACTTCCTGACACAAATCTTGATTCATGGTGCTTGCTCCAAAAACTTTTTAACAAACTCTTCCATTTCATCTTTATCTTGTTTGCTGATTAGTAGTTTCCGATTCTCCTCAGAGATTACCCACTTGTGTTGTTGCCAAACTATAGTTGCTTCAACTCCCTGCAAACGTCCTCTCCCAATACTGCTAGTACCACCTATTGGTAAATCACCCGTCCATAAATCTTTAAGTAGCAGCAGAAGTAACCCAATTTCATATCCCTTTGGTTGACGTAGTTCCAGTTCTAGTTTTATATGCGCTGTGTTACTACTTGTATTGCTACTTTTTTTTAATTTACCTTTAACTTTATTAATTTTTTGACTATCCTCTTTTTTAGAGATACTAAAAACAGGTTGTTCCTGAAACAATGCTCCGTTATATGCTCCGCCTGTAAAACGGTCAATAGCAATTCGGCTTTGTACAATGTCAACTGTATTTTCTATCAAGCTTTCATGAATAACTAAACGACTAGCCTTTGCTTGTTTACTTTCTTCTTTAACAAAGCCAAATAGGTCATACACAATTTGTAAATTCTTATCTAAAGTATTCACTATTCTCTCGGCTCTATGCCACAGCACTCCTGCTAAACTTGTACCAGAAACAACTGGCTCAGGTTTGTCTTTTCTATAGGAGTGCAAATGTACCACATCGGGAGAACATTTGTTTTGAATTAAATCTTGACCAGAGCGAATGAGTAAGGGGCTGGCTAGTTGGAATTTGGCAGTGATGAAGAGGCGATCGCGCTTATCTGGCTTATCTACCTTTAGCTTCTGGAGGTGTGTATTACTCAATAGCTTGTCGCTTGGTAATTTAGTAGCATAAGGTTTACCCCAAGGTCTTTCAAATGTTAACCAAGCAATGAGATCGCTATGTTTAGTTAAATCAAATTCCCAAACTTGCCACTCATCTACATGACAGCGACCAAAACCCCGTCGCTTTTTCATTCCAATAGCAATTTCACCATTCTTTAACCCTTCTAAAGCTAAAGCAAGTGCTTGTTTTAATTCATTCTCATCTTTATCTTTATCTTTTTCAATTAACAACTCAAAGTTCAAAGGAAACTTAGTCCCTGCTGGCAAGAGTTCCAAGTCGTATTTTGCCTTGTCAGACGCAGTACCAGTTGCACCATCTATTTTGACTCCATCTCGTATTTCAACATTGTGAATAGTGCTACCTATTGCATCATGAATAATTAAAGGACTTTGACTATCTTTTTCTCTTAATGCAATTTTTTCTGCTTCATTTTTATTCCTTTCATCCTTGTAAGCAAATAAATCACCAAACAATTTTGCAGCTATATTATCACGGCTTTCACTTTTCGTGTAATCACACTGATATTCATGTAAATAATTGCGTAAAGCACCAGCAATTGATGAACCTGTTAGTAAAGGGTTATGACTAATACTGTCAAGTAACAGCATCATATCTGTAGCACCTTCAGCATCACCATTTCCCAAACAAGTTGGCGTATCCAGAACCAAAACACCGCGTACAATGATGCGCTTAATAATATGTCGTCCTTCGCGTGTTCTATTCATCTTGTTTATCCTTTGTCGCTTGTTTGGCAACCGCAATAATTAGCCGTAGCGTGTATTCTAGCTTCAGTTTTTCAACTAAGTCTGGTGGAACTGACTCACCAGCAATAGAAAATTTTAAATTATCTGAATCTAACCATGTACTTGAGTCTTTTAACCAGTCACAAATCTGACCTTTGAAAGATTTACGATAAACTTTTGTGTCTTCAAATTGACTATTGGCATTTTTGGTTAGATTTTTCAAAAAATCAATAACTATTTTTTTTCTTTCTTCTAATTCTTCAACACCTGATTTTTTAATTTCTTGTCTCAGAGCTTGTGTTGCTACAATCATTAACCGGGAAAGTTGGCTATTGCTGAGTTTGTTTGGTCTGAGTTTACAATTATCAAGCTTCTCTAAAAGTCGCTTATCTAGGTTTTGTTCCAATAATCTCTTTGCCATCTTTTGAGCTAGTTGGCTATCTTCTGAATTTGGGACTAGCTGTGGTTGATACCAGTCAGTTTTTCTTTCTGGTAAACAAGCATTAAATATTGCTTCTTCCTCTAGCCAATTGATAGCAATTCTTCCAAAACCATCAACCCGCCTTTCACCAATACCTTGATTTTCTACTAAACGAATTTTTTCTGAATCTAGTTCTCCATCTTCTTTATTACACTTAAATACAAAAACACTACCTGCTGCTAAAGCTGGTACTTGCGGTAAAGGTAATCCCCATTTACGGTTAAATCCCCCAACAATAAGACTACTGGTATAACTAGATTGTGGTTCTAACTTTATATCTAGTAATTCTTCTAATATCTGAGTTAATGACTCAACTTTTTGATTAATTTCATCTCCTGTTGAGTTTGGTGGCGTGGCAACATAATGACCCCATTTATCCCGTAAAATTAGATCACTGAGAAGAGTAATACGGATTAGTTCTCTGTCGTTACGGTCTTCAGGCTCAATTCCCACTTCGTCCCAATAATCATGCTCTTCATCCTCTTCTATAGGAATAATCTGAGTATGTCCATATCCCGCACTTTGAGAACCGCCTAACCACATTTCTTGTGGTTCTAGTAACGGCTTAATTTTTTCTATATCGTCAGGATCATCACAGAGAATTACAGCCTGGAAATATTGTTCGGCATCTAAAGCCTCATAGCGAAATATTGCACCATTATCTTCATCACCTCTGCCTTTTTTGCGATTTCGCATATTATGAATGTTGATGCGTCGCTTTTCTTTGTAAAGCACTATATCTTTATCATCTACAGTGCAAAAGCTCTCATCTAGTGATTTGTATGAAATATCTTCTTCCGGTGTTTCGTAACTGAAATCATAAACAGTTATCTCGTCTAAATTGGAAATGTCATCACCCTTTTTCTTTAACCAAGAGCGGGGTACAGGTAGAGTGCGCTTTTGTTTTTGTTTATCGTACAAATAAGCATTTAAATATCGGGTATTACCATTAAAAAATAAACGTTTTATATCTGGATATTTTGATTCATCTAAAATATCATCTGTACTTTTTAAATTGTGACGTTGGAGATAGCGACCAATCAACACTCCGCGAATCATGCTACCTGGAATATAAGGAAAAGATACATCACTGTTCGGGTCTCCCTGAAGCGAAGTTGCTAACAATGGTTGTGTAGTGTGCAGTAAAAAAGTAATTGCTTTCATCCCCTGGTTTCCTGCTCAAAATAACGAAAATGCTCTTGGGTAATTTCTTCACCAATTGAGTCATGTAGCGTACAACGAACATGACCCCGACCACGGTTACGTCCGCTACCAACCCTTTGCAGTGCTAATGTGCTGACTGCTAAGAGTGCTAGCATATCTGGTGTTGGTTTTTTTTCAAATAACAATGGTGCGGTGAAGCATAAATCTCGCAAGATAACCCGACTAGAGCGTAAGCTATGTTCCACGGGTGCGCCATCTTCAGGGTCAATAGCAGTTTGACGGCGAATAGTGGTAAGAGAAGCAAGAACGTCTACTTCTGTGAGTCTTCTTTCCTGACCTCTGCGTTCTCTTTCCTGTTCTTGGTCAAGTTGAAGTTTTACAGCCTTTCGCAAGTCTTGGGGTAAACAAGCATCGCCAACGTGCATCTTGGAGATAGTTTCCAGGGTACTACCAGGTATGCCAAATAAATGTTCGGCGGCTTGTTCCCAACGGGAAGGTGGTGGTTCAGAAAGCACAGCAATCAAATTGTCGCATTCTTCACTCAACAAGCCTTTTAAAGTACGTCCACGTAAGTAGGGAAATCCGTTAGCATCATGCTCTACTTCTTGGTCGATTAAACCTGCTACTCCATCACCACGCCCAAAAGTTGTATCACTCAAAAGTAGCATTTTCAGGTAATAAATCTCCATCGGTTTTCTCCTTTAAAGGAATGTGAAATTCCATTGCTTCAATGGCATCAAAATAACCGCAGACTCTCGTATTTGTTCTGGGGTCTTCAGTCCAACCAGATTGATACAAGTCGTCATATTTTGATTTGCTAAATCGGGGTAAATATTTCTCATTCAAACCGTAAACCTGTAAAAACTGCTTTGTTTTATCTGAACCTTGCCGTAACTGTTCTCGCAAAGCTATCACTTTATTACGGCGACCTATCCAGTCAGGGTGCGTGTTGAATTGATTCACTACCTCAGAAAAATTATCCCAATTGCGCCAATCACTATCAGATTGCAAGTACAAAGGTCGCATGGTGAGATTTCCTTCAGTAACTTGATATTCTCGTTGACGGATATCGCTGATTGAACCTAACAAACCGCTAGGAGCAATGTGCCAATCAAGTGCAGAAAAATCTGATATTCCCAGTCGTTCTTTTTCAGAACGCACAAAGTTTTTAGCTTTTATGCACAGCGATTCACTTAATTGATATGCTCTGGCAAATGGATAATGTGTTTTGACAATTGCTATTCCTGCACAGGCTGTTAAATTTTTTCCATCTGCTACTTGTTGATCTGCAAATTCCTTCAGGTAAAGTGCTGCTAACGATAGTCCCAAGCGTCCATCACATACAAATGTAACGTCATCACCGCCATAAACTATTGGACGAAAAGGCAGATACTTTTCCCCATCTCTTTCTGTAATTGCAAACTGCTCCTGTAATTTACCATCTGCTAATTGGATAACTCTCTCAGCAACTTTTTTTAAAGCATTAACACCAGCCTGATTCACAGTTTTAGATAGTTCACGCATGGCAGTAATATACTCACGGTCTGTTTTACATTTCCTACCATGTTCTTTAAAGCGATCGCCCATCCCGTTACCATCAGCGTGAACTATAGCCATGTAACTACTTTTACCCTCAGTGCGACCTAAATCATCAACATCATAAGGGACTATATAATTGCCTAGCGGCAAATTTTTAAATATAGTATCTTTTAGTTCTTGATTGGCTGGAGCTTTATTTTTAGGGTCAACGGCTCGGAGCTTTTCAACGATTTCTCTGGAGACTGGATAGCTAGTGGGTACACTGTAGAGATCGCTAGTATCTACAGCAGATAATCCAGTAGAAAGACAGTTAGCTGTAACTCCCAGACCTAGCAAAGGGACAGAAGGATTGTATTCGCGTTTTTTTCGCTCTAATTCTTTCATCAAACTATCAACAATTCCTGATAGTTTGTTTCCCCACTCAAAGGGTTCACTGTGAGCTACTACAATTTTTAAGCCTGGTGCTTCTTGCAATACTCTTTTGCTCAATCTTTTAGTAAATTTAATAGCACTTTCTTTATCTTCTCTGTCTTTGAAAAGAATAACTGCATTACCACCTCCGGTATAGACTAATTCAGCATCAAGATTATCGTGTTCAATACATTTTTCTTCTTGTTCCGGTTCAGGAATATACACATTTTCTCCAAATATTTGGCGTAAAGCGCACTTAACCCAACCATTTGTTGCTTGTTCTACTAAATACGATGCACCTATATTTTCTCGTAAACGATTACTGCCAAAAATATATGGTTGTATTCCTGTTGTATCAATTACAGTTGCTATGTATTTACTCATGGCATATCTTAAAGTATTGGGCTATTCTCATGAATCCACTGCTGCATTTTTTTGACAAATTTATCAGGTTTCAAGTCTGGAGAGCCAAAAACTACAATTTTTTTATCTCTTATAGTAGCTTCTAAATCACGCTTTACTCTCTCAGGATTATTATGAAAACAAACTAATCCTACTCGCGCTTCATCTCCACCTAGTTGTCTGGCTCTTAAATGAGCTTCAAATAACTTTTGTTTACAAGTGAATTTATCACCAGCAGTGGTACAGGATAAGGCAAATAGCTGATAGTCTCGCATGAAAGCTACATCAAATTCAAATCTATCCCATCTATCATCTTTGTTGTTGGGATCGTCAATATGAAATGACATTGCACTTTCGTGAATATCAGGAAATTGTATAGACAGATTTTTTATCTGATGCAGAACATAATGTTCAAGCCAAACGCCACTTAACCAAGCACAAACATCGCTTAATTCACCAAATCCTTGGTTTTTAGATGCTTGCAGATCTAGTTCGCCTTTTGAATTCAACATTTGATACTTATGCAAAATTTTTTTGATATTCTCTGGTGTTCCATCTAAACTAATTCCAGATATCTTCATAAGTTCTGTTTCAGGATACCAGAAACCGTATTTATCTTTAGTTTGAGAATGTAGTTGAGCTTTACACCATTTCCACCATTGTTCTGCTGTATTATCTGTATTTTTTGGAGTAGCTGATAAATATGCGTTAAGGAACTCCTGTGCGGCATCAGGTAGGACTGGTTGACGATTAGGCTGTTTGTTTTTTTTCCAAGGCAACTCGTGCAAATTAAAAAGTTCTTCTAATTTGACTTGAATTTTTACTATTTCACCTTTTGGAGTATCGTTTTCTCGCTCTATTAGCATTTGTAAACTTCGAGCATCCAGATAACTAAATACAGGATTCTGAACTCCTGAAGCCTCGAATAAGGCACGATAACCGTGAACAGACATTGCCTTTGTTCCACCTGTATAATTCAAACCAAAAGTATGCTTTGGATACTTTTTTAAAATATTTTTTACTTCGGTTTGGATTTTGTCTTTAATAACACAGGAGTTAGCCTCATGTCTGCCCAATGAAATTGGTTTGACATTTACAGCCTTTAACATTCTTTCCAAACAAGCAGCTTTACTAGTTGTATCTGTGCTGTGTACCAAGTAAACAGTACCATCCTCTTTCAGCAGTATTTGGGCTGCAACATAGTTAGGCAGAGGATTTTCACCAATCAGCAAAAACAGATGGTCTACTTTATACTTATCAAACTCAGACGTACTCACAGGGAAGATGTATCCGTTTTTCAAAATTGCCATACCCAGTATTACACAGCATCGGAAATACCCCCTTCCGAATAACTGCTACCTTGGAAAGTACACCTGAGACATCTTAACTGACCGTGAATGCACTCTTCACCAACCCTCCGCACCCCAAACTTTTACAACAGCTAGCCAATGGCTCTCTAGACCAAAGTCATAATCTCACTCGCGCCATGCGGCTTTGGGCATTGTTATGTTGGCTCTATAGTGATAAAGGACACACTGCTCTCGCCAACAGTTTCACCTACACTGATTGGCGACAGGCTTTCTTTACTGAGACTCACAAGGATGAAAAGCAAGCAGACATCCTCAACCATCAAGACCCCGATTGTGCTTGTATTAAAACAACTGGACAATGGTTATTAGAATTGGAAGTGCCTATAGATGAATGGCGAAATTCTCTGCAAAAACAAATACCTTTATCGAATTCTGACCTAGAAAATCTCTTGGAAGAACGGTTATTTGCTCAAGTTCGCAAATCACTTCAAAGCGATTTAGATTTATTAGTTAAGCGAAACTGCTTGCAGCGAGTAAACAATGTCACTGGTAGAAGCAAATATTACCGCCGAGTAGAAATATTGCCAATTTCCAGTAAATCAGAAAATCTTGGTTATGAAACAACTTTAAATTTTAAAAAACAAGCTTATTTAACTACAACTTTAGGTATGTTTAGTTTTCTTGACCCTAGTTTACCTTTGCTGGCTCAAGAAATCTCAGAAGATGAAGTTGATGAAGATATTCATCGCGTCTTCTTATATGTTGACTATGTAGTACCAGAATCTAGTCCTACACAAGATGCAGTGGATGAAATCCAGAGTGAATTGCAGTCTCTGTGGGATTCAGGAGAAATTCCACCTGTACTTTTGACCTATCACAGCGCTCATCAAAATCAAATAAAAGAGTGCGTTGTTTATCCAGTTTGCATTTATTTTATGGAACGTGCTAAATACTTGTGTGCCTATGGCAACACTCCCAAAGGTGATATTAACTGGTATAAATATCGCCTAGACCGGATTATTTCTAAACGCCTAGAAACTTTAGATTGGCATAACCCTCGTGTTCCTCAATTATTAAGAGAAAAATATGAAGATAATGACCTGCCAACCCCAAAAATTGTCAACGCTAAGTTAAAAGAAGCTTGGGGCTGTGACTTTTATAAAGACAAAGCACGGATGGTATTGCGGTTTGAGCAAGATTTTCATCAGTTTTATATTGATGGCATCAGTATTCATGATACATTTACTAGAATTAGCTCTGAGCAAACAGTCAAATTAATTCAACAATACACACTTAACCCTGAACGTCGAGAGGCTATTTTAGAAATTCTCCAATCTCGCCCAAGCACCGATGCTTACTACCAAGTAGATTACCGAGTTACAGACTACTACGTCCTTAGATGGTTGCGAGCTTTAGGTTCCAATGTGGAAGTCCTACTACCTTGGAACTTGCGGCAAGAAATGGCTCTGGAAATCCAAAATACTTGGAACTTGTATAAATAACAATATCATTCATGATGCTTGGTGTAACCAATATCCAATTTCTCCATCGCCTTACGCTTAGTCTCCTCACCCCGTCGGTCATACTTCCCCGTGGTTACAGGCGAAGCGTGTCCGGCTAATTTCTGCACAGTAACGATATCAACACCCGCATCCAACAAGTCAGAACAAAACGTCCTTCTAAAATCATGGGGGCTAAACCTCTCAACCCCAGCCGACTCCGCCCGTTTTCGCACAATCATCAATATTGCCTGGGGAGTCATCCTTCGCCATTGCAACTCTCCCCCCTTGCGGATGGGTAATAGTAGCGGTCCCGGTTTGCGTGTGCGGAGTTTCAACCACTTTTCCACCGCTGCAATAGCACGGGCCGGCATATACACCGTACGGTCGGTTTCATTCTTACTACCAATAATCTCCAACGCTCCGGTAGCTAAATTTACATCTTTCAAATGCAGGGCAACTACCTCAGCCCGTCGCAACCCACACCGCAGGATCGCAATTAACGCCGCATCCCTTACCCCCACAGGTGACTTGTCAGCTTGACAAATACCCATTAGCGTCGTAATTTCATCTTGTTTAAGTGCCCTACCTCTAAGTCTTTTTTTTGCCTTAATAGACGGTAAATCTACTGCCTTCTGGTAGTCAGTTGCAGCCATCAAATCTAACTTAAACGCTTCAGTGAGTACCCTCCTTAAAGCACACAACATCTTATTTGCAGTTGCTGGAGCGTATTTTTTCATCAAAGCAGACCTGACAGCAGCAGTATGTTGATAACGCAGCGATGCCCAGTTGAGAGTTATGTAATCACATTTGTCGTTAGTCAACAAAGCCGCGATCGCATTGAGGGCTTGTTCCATAGTTGGTCTTGACCCAGGTGCAAGACTATCCAAGTACACCGCTGCTGGATGAGCAGTCAGCGGTAATGGCTCCGTTAAAACCAGTGTCTTGACTACCCCTGGACGCATTAATTTATCAGAACTAAACTTCTAGTAAACAATCATCCCACGCAATATCCATCGCTTCTACTTAAAGTCAAGTGTTTGTTTGCATTTCTTTATAATTATTGAGTAGATGTATTCTCTACCGTTGGGGGTGGTATAGTCCGTCCGAAGCGTTCCATTCCCAAGCCGTACTCATCGGATCGCGGTTACGAGACCAACTGATAAATTCTTTGGCGCTCTTGTTTTCTCTTTCTGCAATTAGGCTTTCGGGGCTAACACCAAGTCTTGCAGCAAGACTTTCGTTTGTCCTGGGCTGTAGTTCAACTTGTATTTGTTGGTATGGGTATGCTTGTCTTCTTTGTTTAGGTTGAGCATTGTATCTATTTGATGCGATCGCTCGTTCAATTAATTCCAGTTTGTTGGTCATTGCTTCGAGTTTGGTTTCCACCGATTTATCTCTATCAGCAAGATGGGACTCCAATTCCTCCAACTTCTCCTGCAATTGTAAAACTTGTTTGCTGCCAGCTAAATCGATATCAATATTGCTATCAAATGTTGCTACTAACTCCTCTAATGCTTGCAGCAAGGCAATTGTATGCCCTTGCCGATGTAGCTTGGATAGTTGCCGAACTATCCCAATTAGTGGGACAGGCACGCGGATCATCTCGCTGGGTGGGGACTTTTGTTCAGCCATTTGATATCCATTTCGATATCGACAAGCTGATTGTAGAAGATTTGGTGGGTGAGAAATATACTGAGTATCAATTATATCTAATTTTTACAGGATTGTTATATATCGACAAAATGAATTTGTTAATGAAACTGAGGTTCTGGCTGTTGCTAGAGCTATAGCAGCCGAACTGCACGAAACTGAAGAAGCCGTACACCTGAAGCTGGAACTGCCTGGAATCGAGGCTAAGGATGTAGATATCGAAGTCACCGAGAATGCAGTTAAGGTGGTTGCCGAACGTAAAGAAGAAACTAAAACCAACAATAATGGTAAAACAAAAAGCGAATTTTACTACGGCAAATTCCAACGAGTAATTCCCCTGAATGCTCGCATTCAAAATACCAACGTCAAGGCAGAATATAAAGACGGTATTTTGAATTTGACTCTACCTAAAACCGAGCCAGAAAAAAATAAAGTCGTCAAAATTAACCTTGGGGAGGCTGCGGCATCAAGTCTATCTCAGTGAGCAGGTATTCAACTAATAGTGTGAAATGATGTTAAACCTGGTTGATAAATTTCAACCAGGTTTTTTATTAATTGATAATGGGATGTAACTGACAAAGAAAGTATCAAGATTGCCTACCAAATCTAGCAATCAATTCCTCCCGTGACAATTGCATGAGTAATGGGGTAAATTCTTGTGGTGGTAAGGCTAATAATAATTCAATAATTGCGCTTAATTCTTTATCTAATGAACCAAAGCGAACTTGTAATAAGTTTTCCACTACAAGACGTTCACCTTGTTGAATCCCTTCTTGTTTGGCTTGTTCTCGGTCTTGTTGATACAGTGGTTCTAGCCGCATAATTAACTCCCTATCATCATGTAGCTGGAGTTGAATTAACCTTTAATTTCTAGCATAAAAAGCCGGAGATATTATCCCCGATATGGTTTATTATGAATTGACAATGGGATATAACTGATAAATAAAATATCAAGATTGCCTACCAAACCTAGCAATTAATTCCTCCCGTGACAACTGCATGAGTAATGGAGTAAACTCTTGTGGTGGTAAGGCTAATAATGGTTCAATAATTGCTTGAAGATTGTTATCTAATGAACCAAAACGAACTTGTAATAAGTTTTCCACTACAAGGCGTTCTCCTTCCAGTTTGGCTTGTTCCCGGTCTTGCTGGTAAAGTGGTTCTAGCCGCATGATTAACTCCCTATCATCTTCTTCTAAATTTTGATTTACTCTCAAATTCTGGCGCAGGTTGTAAACTAATTCTAGCGTCGCTTTCTGGAATGGATGATTTGATGGTAGTGCTTTTAACTCATTAATTGCCTGCTCTTGTACCCTTCCTCTACCCAGGATTCTCAGCCACAGTGTTTCTGGAATTTTTGGTAACTGATGGATGGCTACAATGGCTGCACGTAAATAGTCTGCCATAAAATGTACTCCAGGCAACCAATCTTCACCTTGAACTGCACGAAATCCTGACAGCAGCGTCGTGGATGCTGTTGGGGTGAGAATCCATAATTTAGGAGTTTCTAATTCAGGAATTGGGGTTTGATTTTTATTAGCTTCTCGTTGTAATACACCCCTCACTTCTAAGAATTTCAACAGACAATCACAAATTTCTTCTTTAGATGCAGCATTGCGGAAGGGTTCAAAGATAGCAGGATTGGTCGCAAACTTTCCTAATAAACCTAATGTTGCTAAATTGGTAGTTTGTTGTGCTGCTGGAGTAAAGAAAACATCAATTTCTCGCACTTCTCCTGCTACACGACTGGGGGCTTGTACCTGTCCATAAGGTTTTAGTAATTCTTCCAGATAATCCTTGGCGAATTGGTCATGAATAAATCGAGTCATTCAATTTGATTTCTTGGGAAGTTATTGGAAATAATTAATAATATTTTATCTGTTTTTATAACCATAATAATTAATTTTTTTTATTATGCTGTAATATCTAATCAGCGTTCTTAGTAATTGTCTTGAGATGTGATAATCTTACTCAAGAATTATCTAGAATAGAATTTTGAGGATTTTTGAGAATAAATTATATTGTTTTATATATTCCCATGAAACAGAAAAATACCCAGGCAGCGATCGCCACCAAAATTAAAAAGTGGGTTGAAGCGGCTAAACAACTCCGCACCGAGAATATTATATTTGCGCTACCTATCACCCGATTAACCAGCATCAAAAGCCTTTGTCAGGATGAAGTTGCAGCCGAACAATTTGCTCTCTACCTCGCAAAAGTGGTACGAAGGCAAACAGAAGATGATTCCTGTCCCAGTAATCTCAGTCCCTCTGAATGGGAAATTCACAAAACCATAATTGCCGATGCCATTGCAGAGATGGAACGCTACCTAGAAACTCCCACTTATGAAGGAAAGCAATCTCTACAGAAGTTATTGAGGCAAATTGATGAGTTGCAGGGAGATGATTTCCGCAACGTTCATTGGACTACTGTACATTTTGTCAAGAGTGGTTATCTGCTCAAACTAGATTATGCTATTCGCTGTTTTGTTGAACGGGATTTTCCCTACTATGCCTATAAATTAGCTAGAGAATATACAGAATCTTATGAGCCTCGATATGGTTCGGGTTTAATTCCTGAATCTGCTCCAAAGCTGCTGGAAATTGCTGAGTTTTGGTGTCATTATTATTTTGGACAAAATTTGGCAGAGAAGTTTCCCAAATTAATGATAATGAATCAAGACTCAAATTTAATTAAAGAGTGAATTGACGTAAAAATGTCTATCGACAAGAAAGAACTGGTACGCCGTGTGTCCCAACGAGTGTGCAAAGAAACTGGCATTGTGGAAGAAGTCATTGATGCAACGCTTGAAGAAATTTATGAATCGCTCAAACAGGGAGACAGTGTTTCCTTACGGAACTTTGGAACTTTTTACATAAGAGTAGAACGAGAAAGTTGGGTTTTTAAATTCAATCCCTCCCAACGGTTGCGTAAGTTGTTTGGCTGGTCGTCTACTTACAAGAGGTAATGGTAGCGAGGTTTTTTGAGCAGATCAATGGCAGATAATTATTGGTCTTTATCTGTACTAACTTCCTCCTTAATCTTCTAGATTTAAATTCAGTTTTTCAATCAAAACTTGTAAACCTTCTGGTGTTAGTTGCTGTCCAGTTAATCTCTTCCACGCTTCCGTAATTTCTTGTCTATTTGGAAAACTGCCAAACTTGTTTTTACACAACCAGCACCATTCCCTAACTTTTTCTACTGGATTAAATTGAGGTTGTTGATTTTGCTGTCTGTCTTGCTGTGGTTCTTGCTTGCTTATCTGGTCTATTGATTGGTCTTCCTGTTCAAGAGTTTCTTCTGTAGTTGTTTCTACTTCAATTGTCTGGTTAAATCCCTGGACTACTAGCTTTTTAATCTCTTGAGATAACCCAGTAATATAAGGGAGTCCTCCTTTGGGAATTACCAACGCAAATCTCTCCCCATTATTGAGGTGTCGGTAGCATAAAGTTTCTAATTCATCCGCAAACTTTTTGTAAGGAAACGAATTATCTTTAATCCAACTTAGCCCTGCATCTCCCAACACAATATGAGTGGCATTTTTATAGATTTGCCGATTAAAGCCTGTATCCTGGTTTAGAGGTGATTGACCAATTACTATAGTACAAAAATTGTAGGCAGCACCTTCTTTAATTAGTGCTGACTCTATATTTAATATTTGGTCTACTTCTGGTTTGGAAATCTTACCAGGATATCCCTCACCATTACCGTAAATATTATCTTGCTCATCGATGATGGTGAAGGTAAAACCATACTTATTACTAACACTTTTACCTAGCTTTTTTGCTTCACCTCTTATCTTCTCTAGTTCTTGAAAGCTAGCTTGTAACCCTGGTAGGACTTCTGAGTAATCTTTATAGTTTGGTTCAAAAGCCCAGTTTGATTCTGGGTATTTGGGATCAATGAGATTAATTTTTACTTTCAACCCTGTTTGTCCCAGGAGGTGAGCTGCTAGCAGGATAATTGCGCTTACTAATGTAGATTTACCAGATTGTGAACCACCATGAATGATAAAATTGTGATGCTTGCGTTTATCAAGTGGTCTTAATACTAGCTCGGAAACTAATTCTATTAACCACTGGATATCACTTGTTAATTTGGGTGGTTCGAGTTTTTCAACCTGTGGTGTTCCTTCCAGAGTGAGATATTGGGGTGACTCTTGTAAATTGGGGTTTAACAATCCGTGCAGTTGGAAGTGGTTTAAGTATCTAAGTTGTGCATTACTATCTAAACTAGAAACCACATCTGCTAATTTTAATTCTGCTTGTATTTGTTGGACTGCTAAACCGAAGCCAAACGGGAGCATCCCAATTTTGCAAAAAGAGAGTGAAAAGACCAATTTATTCGCGATTATCTCTCGCGAATAAATGGGGGGCTGTACATCAACACAAGAATTCGAGAGAATTATTTGTGTTCAATCCCAAGATCAAGGCC
>NZ_JBHFLM010000217.1:0-17830 GCF_041928655.1 Pelatocladus sp. BLCC-F211
AAAAACCTTCTTGATAAGTTCTATCCATTTGGAATTGGATCGCGTAGGTGTATAGGAGAGTATATAGGACGTCTTCTGATCTTTACCTTTTTCACTAACCTTATGCATAAATGTAAATTTGAAAAGGTGCCTGGAGAGAAAGTGAGTATTGCTCCTCAACCAGCACTCATGGTGTGTCCACAGGACTATAGAGTTGTAGCAAAACCTCGCTTCTAATTTCATTGACAGGAGCTATAGATGAGCAAAACATACGACCTTAACCAAAAATCAGATTTTCCAGCCGTTGATGACTTTAAGACCGAAATGGAATCAAAAACCTTAAATTCTGCTACTGACCCAGCTATTCTAGAAGCTGTGAAAATAAAAATTGAAAAGCTTGAGGGACGGCAACGGAGGATCTTTGCCAAAATTCAGATTCCCTATCAATTAGAGCAAGTCTGGCAAGTTCTCACAGACTATGAAGCTTTTGCTAAATTCATGCCTAACATAACACAGAGCCAAAGATTGGAGCATCCGACTGGAGGCACTTGTATAGAACAAGTTCGCAGCAAAAGTTTTATGGGCATGAAGTTTTCAGCCCATTCAGTTTTCGATGTGGAAGAAAAGTTTCCCTACGAGATTCATTACCAGCTAATCGAGGGAGACTTCAAAGCTTTGTCTGGCTACTGGCAGTTAGAACCTTGGAAATCGTCAGATCAAAAAGCTGGAGTTGACCTTATCTATAACTTTTTAGTTGTACCAAAACCTATCTTCCCATTGGCACTAGTTGAACACATTTTAAGCCATGATGTACCACTGAGTCTGCTAGCAATTCGTCAGCGAGTAGAAGAGTTATTTAGTCAAAAATAACTTACTTCGCCTTGCAGATTTTCCTAACTCAGGTTCCGACTTTTTGCTTTGCAGAAGGGAAGCGCCCTTTTGATTGCCATTATACCTGCACTTGGTCTTTCAGCTGTACCAGTTTTGTGGTCGCCTACTCACCTGCCAACTATGATCGATTCTAGCCATGGTATGGAAAGTTTGAATTTATGCCAAATATGGCGAAGGTCGCGATCGCCACCAAAGTCAATGACTGGATGATTGAGACTAACGCAGAGATGCAAAGACGCCCAGGTATGGTGATGATTGATCCATGCAAATTCCAAAAATCATCCTGCAATTATGCAACGCTGGATTTTTTCATCCTTTTAACCCTTCTCCCTTACCCTTTATCACTACTTGTGCAAGAAGTCTGGAGTTTTTCTAACATCATGGCTTTTTATTGTCTATCAATGACTACTTAATCATTCAGGAGGCTGAAGCTTTATGACCGTAGCAGATTATAAGGAGAATATAGTGTCTAATTTGCCTAAATCTACACAAATACTAGTTGTTGGTGGAGGACCAGCTGGAACCACTGCCGCTACTCTATTAGCTCGAGAAGGTTTTGATGTAACTCTGTTTGAAAGAGAAGTCTTTCCAAGATACCACATTGGAGAATCCCTGCTGCCTTCGTCACTAAAAGTTCTAGACTTACTTGGTGTTAGAGATAAGATAGATGCTTATGGCTTTCAGTACAAACCTGGTGGTCACTATCACTGGGGAGATGAGCATTGGGATTTGAATTTCTCAGATTTATCAGGTAACGTTACACACAGTTATCAAGTACGCCGTGATGAGTTTGATAAATTACTTTTAGACCATGCCAAAAGTCAGGGCGTGAAGGTTTTTGAAGGAACAGAAGTCGCTAACTTGTCCTTCGAGAATGAGCGACCAAAAAGTGCAACTTGGTCTCAAACTAATGACAAAAGTCAGACAGGAGAGATATTCTTCGACTTTCTGATTGATGCAACTGGTCGTTATGGTCTGATGGCCAATCGTTACTTAAAGAATCGAGAATATCATGAGGTATTTCAAAATGTAGCTATCTGGGGATATTGGAAGAACGCTGACAGGCTGGACAACGGTAGAGAGGGAGCTATTATTATTGAATCTCTCAAAGATGGTTGGTTATGGGGAATTCCACTGCACGATGGCACAATCAGTGTGGGTCTAGTCGTCCATAAAACCATCTATAAGGAAAAACGCTCTAAGAGCCTGAAAGAAATTTATTTAGAAGGTATTGCTGAAAGCTTAGACCTAAAGCGGTTATTAGAGCCAGGAGAGCTTGCATCAGAAGTGCGTTCTGAGCAGGATTACTCTTACGTAGCTGACTATTTTGCTGGTCAAGGTTACTTCATGATTGGGGATGCTGCTTGCTTTTTAGACCCCTTGCTTTCAACTGGAGTACACCTTGCCACTTTTAGTGGACTTTTGAGCGCCGCAAGTTTAGCAAGTGTCTTACGCAAACATATTACTGAAGAGGAAGCAATTTCCTTCTTTGAAAGAACTTATAAGCAAGCTTACTTGCGTTTGATGGCAATGGTTTCAGCCTTCTACGAAAATAGTAAGAAGGAATCTTATTTTTGGCAGGCTCAGCAACTGACTAAAACTCGCCAGAGCGACAAAGACAAAGAAAAATTACACCAAATGTTCTTGAATGTGGTCTCCGGTATGGAAGATATGTCAGACGCTGAGGAAAACTCAGAAGAGCTATTTCTAGAGTTATCAGAGCGGTTACGGGAAAATTGGTCTCTTCGTCACAAGCAAACAGCAAATGATTTAGATAAGACAGAACAGGAAAAATTGCTTACTAGTAATCAGTTTGTTAGTCGGTTAAATGGTCTGTTCTCATTATCAAAAGAATCTGCTGTTGAAGGACTTTATATCGTTACGACACCACAGCTAGGTTTGGCTAAGGTGAATTAGGCAACCAATAAACAATGGAATGTGGGACACCGAGTCCCACGTTTCCGATGAAAATGTTTTGTTTAGATTGAGTAGTCATTGCCTATTTCAGGAGAAAAATTCTCATCTCACTTCAATGGTTGAGAATTACCACTCCGCAATTGATTTTTTCTGTTAATGCTTAATTCCTATAAGAGAAAGGGATGTTTTCTCAGAGAAGTAAACTAATTGATAATTAAGGATGGTATTTAGTTATGATGCATTTTCAAAAGGAATCTTTATCAACTGTTGACTTGAAGGATAAAGTCAGTTTACCAATTTCTATCCTAAAAAATGATTCACAGGAATCTCCAAGTCGCAATAATATAGAGCCATCTAATCTGAGTACTTTTCAAAGGATTTTGCTGACAACAAACGGAACAGTTACAGATATATTAGAGTATTACGCTTCTGAACAGATCCGAGTAGTTAAGTTATTTGAGCAACTTGTCTCACTGGCTCATGATATTCCAACGATGGAGTTGAAAGAAGGAACAGAAGTCCTTGTAAGAAAGATTCTGCTTCAGGGAAAAATTAGCAGAAAGAACTTTCTTTATGGAGACTCAATTATTGTGCCTGAAAAGCTAGATGAAAAATTTAGAAAAGCCCTCCTAGAAACTAAGATGCCAATTGGCAAGCTCTGGTTTGAGTTAAGAGTGGAAACATTTAAGGAAATTTTGGATACTAGCAAAGAACTTGCGGAAAATTTAGCTGAATACTTTCATATTCAGCCACACGACAACATGCTTTCTCGGACTTATCGAGTAATCAATAATCGCAAGCCTATCATGATGATCACTGAGAAATTTCCTGAAAATTATTATCTGGAGAGCTTTTAAATGGTTTATCTATTCGGTGATTTTAGTACTTATATTTGCTGAAGATTGTGAGGTACTAGTATGTTGACGCAATTATTAGCTGAGGTTGTGTCGAATCATCCTGAGAAGACGGCGATTGTTTATGATCAGACTAAAATCAGCTATCAAAAGCTTTACTCTAAAATCAAAAGCTTTAGTAAAGGATTAAGTTCTATCAGTGTTGTAAAAGGGGATTGTGTTGCGCTTTTCTTGCCTAATTGCCCCGAATTCATAGTTAGTTTTTATGCGATCGCTCGCTTAAATGCAATTATTCTTCCGCTTAATCATTTGTTTAAGGCAGAAGAAGTTAGCTACTATCTGAATGATAGTGATGTCAAAGTCATCATTACTGATTCTCAACGCGCTGATATATGCCGAAAGATTATCTCTGATTTGGGGAAGAAAATAGAGTTAATTGTCATAGACCAGGTTCAAGCTCCAGCAAAATATTTCTACGACTTAATTCTTCCAGAAAGCAAAGAAGTTTATGAAAGTACACTATCTTTTGAAGGTATTGTACTCTACCAGTATTCATCTGGTTCTACAGGTAGACCCAAGAAAGTATGTAGAACTCAGAAGAATCTATATCACGAGTTGAGAAGCTTTACCCAAAGCGTGAAAGTTACATCATCAGACAATATTTTATGTACTGTGCCTTTATACCATGCTCACGGTTTGGGCAACTGCTTACTAGCTGCTACTGGCAATGGAGCAACACTAGTTATATTAGAGCAATCCACGCACAATGGTGTGTCAATGGAGATACCATTTGTCTTTAAATGTCCAAGAGTATTGGAACTGATAAAAGCTGAGAAGATCACCATTCTTCCTGGTGTACCTTATATTTTCAATTCTTTGGCAGAAACTCCTGTCAGTGTTAAAACGGATTTATCTACATTGAAATTGTGCATCTGTGCAGGAAACTTTTTAGCAAAGGATATTTTCAATAAGTTTCTGCAAAGGTTTGGAGTTCCTATTCGACAGCTTTACGGTTGTACAGAAGCAGGTTCTGTCTGCATTAATCTAGATGAAAATCCAGAACAAACTTGGGATTCAGTAGGTACTCCTCTGAAAAATGTGGAAATCAAAATCATTGATGAACAAGGTAATGAGTTACCTGTAGGACAAAGTGGCGAGGTAGTCATCAAAAGTCAAGCTCTTACCAATGGGTACTACAATATACCTGATCTTAACCAACAAGCCTTTAAGGATGGAGCATTTTTTACAGGTGACTTAGGAAAAATTGATGAAGCAGGTCGTCTTTATATCACTGGTAGAAAGAAAATATTGATTGACACAGGGGGTCGCAAGGTTGATCCAATAGAGATAGAGAACATTTTGAGTATACACCCACAAGTTAAGGAAGTTGTTGTTGTTGGTGTTAAAGGTGTTTATGCGGGTGAACTTGTCAAAGCTGTTATTGTTCTTAAGGAACCAAAACAGTGTGATGAACAAAAAATATTTTCTTACTGTAAAGAACGTTTAGCAGAATTCAAAGTTCCGAAAATTGTGGAATTCCGTGATGAAATTCCTAAGAGTCCTCTGGGGAAAGTCCTGCGAAAAGCTTTAGTTTAGTGAGCAGGAATTTCAGTAGTAGCTCTAATGTAGCTCAAAAATTCGTAACTTTCTTGAGTGTTATGGACATTAGCAAGATACTTGATACTAATATTGAATCCTGGAGTGTTTTAATGACTCCAATGCAGATGAAAGAGCAATTGCCCATAACCGAGGTTGCTATAAAAACTGTATTGCGAGGTAGACAAGCTGTCAAAGATATTCTTGACGGGAAAGATTCCAAAAAATTCATTGTTGTTGGTCTCTGCTCCATCCACGATGTCAAGGCAGCTCTGGAATATGCACAAAAATTGAAAACCCTTGCTGATAAGGTCAAGGATAAGCTGCTCATTCTCATGAGAGTTTACTTTGAGAAACCTAGAACTACTATAGGATGGAAAGGGCTAATCAATGATCCTGACTTAGATGGTTCTTTTAACATTGAGAAGGGGTTGTTGACGGCACGTAATTTGCTGATAAATATTGCTGAGTTGGGATTACCTACTGCTACAGAAGCCTTAGACCCCGTAACACCACAATATCTCTCTGATTTAATTTCTTGGGCTGCGATTGGAGCTCGTACTATTGAATCTCAAACCCATCGTGAGATGGCAAGTGGGTTATCCATGCCAGTAGGCTTTAAAAATGGCACTGATGGTAACATCCAAGTTGCTCTTGATGCTATTCAATCAGCTAATAAATCTCACCATTTTTTAGGGGTTAATCAAGTAGGTCAAGTCTGTATTTTCAGAGCAAAAGGAAATGACTATGGTCATATCATTTTACGTGGAGGAGGTGGTCAACCTAATTTTGATGCCGCAACTGTAGCTTGGGTAGAGAAAAAGCTAGAGGAACTTAATTTGCCTCAGAGAATTGTTATTGATTGTAGTCATGGAAATTCCTATAAAAATCATAAGCTACAGAGTACTGTTTTTAACAATGTTCTCCAGCAAATAGCAGATGGAAATAAATCCATAGTTGGTATGATGCTTGAGTCAAATCTGTATGAAGGAAATCAAAAGATTTCTCCAGAACTGCAAAAATTAAAGTACGGTGTATCTGTAACAGATGCATGTATAGGTTGGGAAGAAACAGAAGAAATAATTCTATCTGCTCATAAAAATTTCAGTGCAGATAGAAACATCACATTGCACACTTGTGGGATGGTTGTATCTGGAACTCCTGTCCGAAACTTACTGACGACCATAGGATAAGTGTTTACAACTGCATAATTTGAGAATCGCAAGACCATTTTGTGGAGTAGCAAGATTTTAGTAGTTTTGTTTGGAGAGGGTTATGACAGTTGAAGAGCTAAAGCAAAAAGCTAAAAATATTGTTTCAGAGTTATTGCCAGATGTTGGTAATGAAGACATTGCAGATGATACTGACATCTTTAGTCTTGGACTAGACTCAATCAATGCGATGACGCTAGTTTCAAGTCTGCAAGATAACTTTGATATTCAGTTGGAAACAAGCGAATTTAACTTTGAAAATTTTCAAAACATAGCAAATATTATTGAAATGATCAGGAGAAAGAAAGGATTATAGGATTTTTGCCTCAATCTTGATTCGTGTAAAAAGATTAGAAATTCTTGGTAAGTTAATTATCTAATCTCTGTTTGCAAATGTGGTGTTCCTGATATTTAATCATACTTGCAATACAGACTACATAATTAACTTTCCTAAATTGCGACAACATATTTCTACTAGCTAGTGGTCTGGCAACCGAAAATTGCTGAGTGTAGTACGACGCGGAGACGCGGAGAAAGTCTACCCAGCAAAGTTGACTTGCCAGACCACTAGGAAGTCACGAACCAACTTTGATGGGTGTAGGTGGGGAAAGGTTAAAGGACAAAGGATACTCTAGTATGTCACTAGAAACGATGCACAATAGGAATCAAAATGCTCATTCTGCTTTAGAAATTAAGCAACACAACCAGACTAAGTCATCACAAGAAGCTCAGAAAGACCTCTGGGAGGCAATTAAAACTGTAATTAGTTTGCAGAATCAGGCTCCTCCGTTAGTACCAATTTCACGTAACGATAACCTTCCTCTGTCTTTCTCTCAAGAACGGTTATGGTTTTTGGAGCAGTTAGAATCTAGGAGAGCATCTGCTTACAATATGCCCTCAGCTTTTCGGATTACAGGAGAGCTAGATGTCGTTGTACTACAGCAGAGTCTCAACGAAATTTTGCGACGCCACGAAGCTTTACGAACTACCTTTTCATCCTTTGAAGGGAAACCAATTCAGGTTATTCACCCTGAACTGACTTTAAGCTTACCAATCATTAAGCTACAAGATATCTCTCCAGACCAACGAGAGACCAAAGCAATGCAGTTAATAAAGGAAGAAGTTCAGCGGCCTTTTGACCTGAATCAACTGCCACTTTTGCGAACTACATTGCTGCATCTAGACGAAGATGAATATGTGTTGCTCCTAACCGTTCACCACATTGTCGTTGATTTTTGGTCCAAAGGGATTTTATTTCAAGAATTGTCAGCACTATACGAAGCCTTCTCTACTGGAAAGCCTTCTCCTCTTCCTCAACTGCCCATACAGTATGCTGATTTTGCTGCATGGCAACGCCAATGGTTGCAAGGAGAGTTTTTAGAGGTGCTACTTGAATATTGGCAGCAGCAGCTTGGTAACAACCTTTGTGAGCTACAACTACCTACAGATCGGGAACGATCTACCTTGCAACCTCGTCGAAGCGCCCACCAGAAGTTAGTACTACCAGAGGAACTAACGAAAAAACTCAAGACACTGAGTCGTCAAGAAGGCACAACTCTTTTTGTAACGCTATTAGCTGCCTTCAAGGTGTTATTGCATCGCTATACAGAGCAAGAGGACATCTTCTTGTGTAGTCCCATCGCTAACCGCAATCGGAAAGAAGTTAAAGGACTTATTGGTTATTTTGTCAACTTGCTGATTTTGCGTACTGACCTCTCAGGCAACCCTACCTTTCGAGAGTTACTGAAGCGAGTACGTAAAATTACATCAGGAGGTTATGCTTACCAAGACCTGCCAGTACAACAATTGGTAAAATCCCTTAATTTGCTTCAAACTCCTCTGTCTCGCGTAATGTTCGGTCTCCAAAATACTGCCATACAAACTTTTGAACTGCCTGGTTTAACCGTGAGGAGTTTGGATATTGATAGTGGAACAGCCGATTTTGATTTGTATCTTTATTTACTGGAAGAAGAAGGTACACTGAGTGCAATCTTGAAATACAATGCGAATTTATTCGATGACACTACTATTTTCCAAATGCTGAATCATTTCCAGACTGTGTTGGAAAATATCATTATCAATCCAGAACAGTCCATCTTGTTACTGCTGCCTTTAGATAAAGCAGAGCAACAGCAATTGATCAATAAAAAGCAAGGAAAATCAAGCTCTAACCAAAAAAGAATCTACATAGCACCCCGGAGTCCGTTGGAACTCCAATTAACCCAGCTTTGGACTCAGGTTTTAGGTATCCAATCTATCGGTGTAAAAGACAACTTCTTTGAACTAGGGGGAGAGTCATTGCTAGCAATGTCTCTGTTTGCTCAAATTGAGAAGATATTTGATAAGACTCTGCCATTAACGACTTTACTCCAAGCGCCCACGGTAGAGCAGCTAGCTAAAGTTCTCAGTCAGGAAGTCAATTCAGTTTGTTGGTCTTCATTAGTACCAATTCAGCCTAGCGGTACTAAACCACCTTTATTTTGCATACATGGTCAACAGGGTAATGTTCTCAATTTTCGGAAGTTATCCCAATATCTAGGTTCAGATCAACCTCTTTATGGATTGCAGGCTAAAGGGCTTGACGGAAAAGAGTTACCATATTTTCATTTGGTAGATATAGCAACGCACTACATTCAAGAAATACGTACGCTTCAGCCAGAAGGACCTTATTTTCTAGCAGGGAACTCGATGGGGGGTACAATAGCCTTCGAGATGGCGCAGCAGCTGTACAAGCAAGGGCAGCAAGTGGCGTTTTTGATGATGTTTGACACTTTTGGTCTAGATTGTTTTCCACGATTGTCTTTTAGGCGACAGCACTACTGGACATACCTTTTCCAACTCGGTATATCTAAATCTCTCTTAAATGAGGTGAATGAGCTTCTTCAAAGAGAGGTACAGGAAATAATCAGTAGGCTTTATCTAAGCCTTGGTCGTCCCCTATCGCGAAATCTCCGAAACGAATTAGTTGCCGAGGCTAATATGCAAGCTAAAAGGAGTTATAAAGCGCAGACCTATCCAGGTTGTGTAACCTTATTGCGAGCAAGTCAACCAGCTTCATTTACAAAGCTGTATTTACCTACATCTGAAGATTGGTACAACCGGGATACCCAACATGGCTGGAGCGAAGTCGTGGGTGGAGGCTTGGAAATCTACGATATACCGGGCGATCACTTTTCTATCTTTGAAGAACCTCATGTGCAAGTATTAGCAAAGAAGTTGAGGGATTGCTTAGACGAGGCACAAACTAAGTATCAAAAGAGCATTGCTAAACTGGCAACCATATAGACACCTAAAACGCTTTTTGTTCAATTGTAAAATTATCATTTTTTTGCAAAGTCATTAAGAGGAAGGTTGATCATGCACAAGAATATTTATGATGTTGCTATTTGTGGTTCTGGTTTAGCTGGGTTAACTCTGGCACGACAGCTAAAGTTAAAAATGCCTGACATCTCAGTTGTTGTTATTGACAGGCTGGGTCGTCCCCTACCAGAGGCTAGTTTTAAAGTCGGAGAATCATCTGTTGAAGTGGGTGCTTATTATCTAGCTAATGTTGTGCAATTAGAAGATTATCTTGAAAAGCATCATCTTCATAAACTTGGGCTTCGGTATTTCCTTGGTGACACAAGCGGCCCCTTCCACAAACGACCTGAAATTGGGCTTTCAGAATTTCATCTACCTAATTCTTATCAAATAGATAGAGGCAAGCTGGAGAATGATTTACGCTCCTTGAATGCTGAGGCGGGTGTGGAGTTGTTAGAACATTGTTTGGTTAAGGACATTGAGCTGGCTACAAGTTCACAAAATTTGCACCAAATTTTATATATTCAAGGAAATAATAAAATAACTCAAACCATTCAAGCTCGTTGGGTAGTTGACTCTATGGGTTATCGTCGGTTTCTACAAAGTAAGCTTGGTTTAGCTAAACCCAAAAACTCCCAATTTAGTGCTGTGTGGTTTCGCATAGAAGGTCGTTTTGATGTCAGCGATTTTGTTCCCAGCACCGAGAAGCAGTGGCATGAGCGAGTTCCTAACAACAACCGTTATTACTCCACAAATCATTTGTGTGGTGAAGGATACTGGGTCTGGTTAATTCCTTTGTCTACTGGATACACAAGTATTGGAATTGTTACCAATGAAGATGTTCATCCTTTTAGGACATACCATAGCTACGAAAAAGCATACCAGTGGTTAGAAAAACACGAACCTGTAGTGGCATTGCATTTAAGAAGCAAACCACTAGTAGACTTTATGAAAATACCTCAGTATAGTTACTCGTCTAATCAAATATTTTCGGTAAATCGCTGGGCTTGTGTGGGTGTAGCTGGTGTATTTGCTGATCCATTCTATTCTCCTGGCACGGATCTGATTGGCTTTGGAAATTCCTTAATCACCCAGATGATTGAACTTGATCGTGAGGGTAAGCTAACTCAGCAAACAGTAAATGAAGCTAATCGCTTTCTTTTAACATACAACGAGAGTGTAACGTTAAATATTCACAACGCCTACTTATGTTTTGGCAATGAAATGGTAATGGCAATGAAATACATTTGGGATGTCTTATCTGCATGGGCATTCAGCGCACCCCTGATGTTTAATTCTCTATTCCTTGACTCAGACAAGAGAGCCAAAGTTCGCAAGGGAACTGGACAATTTTTCCTGTTAGCACAACGCGTGAATCAATTGTTTAGAGATTGGTTAGCTAAGTCAAAGCGACGGGCGTCATTTGAGTTTATAGATTATTTGCGAATTCCCTTTGTAAAAGAATTGCGATCGCGTAATTTAAAGACTAACAAAACAGAGCAGGAGCTAATTGATGACCATCTAGCTAGCATAAAACTTTTTGAAGAATTAGCTCAAGTAATATTCTTATTGGCATTGGAGGATACAATGCCAGAGAAGTTAGCTGATTTTCCATCACCAGTATGGTTAAATGCTTGGGCTATTAGTTTAGATCACGAGCGATGGGAGATTGATAGGCTTTTTCAACCAATTTCACAACCTCGTGATTTGCGCCCAATAATGCAACAACTTCGGGAAAATATTCACTTCCGTTCGGTTCGGTGTTTCGCAGGGAGTTTAAGCAATTGACAACTACTAGCCCTGCGCCTCTCTAATAAGCTGATTCCACGCTGCAACTATAACTTGTAAATTCCGCGGTAAGCGATTCTGAGAAATATCGTTGTATTGAACCGTACCATCGCTACTAGTCAGAGTATAAATCATGTAATCGGCTGCACCAGAAGGCGCAGGATAACTGAGATTCTGAAATTCGTTGGCTCCTTTATCTTCTAGCAATTGCTGAAACTGTCGTAACTTTTGTAAAGAAACGCGGCGAACACTACGTTCAGAATCATTAGCATCACCCATGCGAGTCCGAATCAAAAGTCCATCATCCAATAAAACAGTTTCGTAGGTTCTACCAGCAAAACCACCACTAGAAATTTGACGGAAAACTACGCCACTTTCTAAAAGCGGTGGTAACTCACTAGTAGGAATTGGCACAGGTTTAAGACTATTATTGACGTTAATTTTACTAGCTTGTTTATCTAGCCTAATCGTATCTGGTTCACCAACTCGGTAAACCAAACGCTGTTTTCCATCACTGACAGTTACTCGCCAACCAGGTACAATACTTGGCGCACATAAAATCAGTGGTTCGCTAATGCCTAGACAACGATCTGGCCATTCTCGCCGTTCTACTCTAACTATCCGCAGTCGAGAAAATGGTACTCCTAACTCTTCTTCTGCATCTGCCAAAATAGCATCAGATATAGATTTCGGTAAAGCGCTACTGCTTGCATTTTGATTGAGTCTGACTTGAGAACCATCACGATTAGCGCGATAAACTAAACGTTGTTTTCCTGCTTGCAAGTTTACTTCCCAAGCTTGCTGGGCAATCTGAATACAAGCCTCATCAGGACGTGGTAAACCTAAACAGCCATCTGTGGTAATTTGCTTAAAGTTAACAATGCGTATTTTAGAAGTAGGCAACTTTGTCAGTTGGGATGCAGCAGCTAAAACAGCATTTTTCACAGAAGTAGGTAAATTTTTTGATTGGTTATTTACAGAAGTAGCAGGATTAGCTAAACGTAAAGAACGCCCATTACTATTAGTGTGATAAATCCAGTTTTGAGTCCCATTAGATACGATTACCCGCCAACCCGGAACCAAAGCTTGGGTACAAAATTCATCTGGTTTAGGCAGTCCTAAACAACCATCTGACCAAGTTTGTTGATGATATTCAGCAATTTTCAATTTACTGGGCAGAACTCCCTGAGTGCGCGATACATCTCGCAGGACAGCCCTTGCTACTGGTAAAGGTAAACCGTTACTTTTATGATTGATGTCTAAAATTTCATTTACTTTTTCTGGCAAAATATTTCTGGGAGCAGCAGTAGCACTCTTTAATAATGTGAAATTGCTACCAACAGACAAAATGCCAGTTAATATCAAAGCGGTGAAAAATTTTATTTGTTTGGTGGTAATATAAGTTTTAATGCTGGTTTTCATGGGAAATACTGCCAAATAAACTCAATAATAATTAGCTATAATCATTAGTCAAAACTTAACTAATGACAACAAACAGAAATATCCAAAGATAAATCTATATATCACCCTATTGTTGAGTGAATCAGGATGTTTGTTAAGTGTTTTTTGTCAACACAGATATAAAACTGGACGGAAATAGTTTGACCTTTTGTTCCTAAATTGTAGTTATGTAAATTTATAGTTAAACGCAGAGGGACGCAAAGTCAGCGCGGAGGGGCGCAGAGTCTTTCCAAAGATAATTCGCTGTGAAATGATGAAAGTTTGCACTTTGGACAGATACCAAAATACAAAAATGCGATCGCTTGCTATCCGACTAGAATATGATCGGGCAAATCAAATCTAATAGTCGTAGCCGCCCAGTCTTTGAGGTCTGGCGCTAACAATACCAGTTTTCGCAGAATTTCATCGTTTACCCATAGCACCAAGGGAAACTGAAACTTTTTAGCAAACTCATCACGCATTAAATTGGTGGAAATGATGAGTTGATTAATTGCGATCACCGACTCTAAACCATGTACCATTAGAGCTTCGGGCTGATTAGAACCAAGGGTGTTGGTAATACTGGTATACAGGGTTTCTGCGGAAGCCGACAAAGATAATTCAGCGATCGCCATTGGTGAAAATTCATGTAACAAACTCAGTAAGTGCTGTTTGTTGTGAGAATTACAGCAAGCTAAAAGTAAGGAAAATTGACCCTTGGAAAGGTTAATCGCCCTAGCTAATCTTGCGATCGCGGCTGTGGTGCTTGTGTGATGATTTTCTGCCTCAATTAAACTGATCATTGCTTCATCTAAGTATATTTTTATATAGTTTTCTCAATCAGCAGCAATAGAGATGGGGAACGGGGAATAGAAAAACAAATAATGTGTGTAATTAAATTGTGTCTAAGTATTTAAAAGGCAATATCTAAGTAAATATAGGGCGACTATCAAGTTACAGCTTGATAATTATACCTACAGTAATTCTAGCAGCTAGTCTAGTAGATCACCATAGAATTACGGTTATTTTTAAGTAAATTTTGCTAAATATAAAATTTTCGACTAGAGCAGGCTGATTTTTCACGTAAGTAGAGACGCGAAATTTCGCGTCTCTACAAATAAACCTGATTTTTAGCATGTAGAGCGTTGCACTGTAACGTCTCTGGTGGATTTAAATGTTAATCGATTTGTTTTATCCCTTGCAGTATATGGAAGCATATTTTGGATTGACTCCACAGCCCCCGAATGGGCAGGAGGGGGATTGTATCCTCAAGGAATAATCAGTCAAAGTCCTAACCAATCTTTGATTTCTTTAATCAACCATTGCTGTTCGACATCAGCTATTTCTGGACTAAATGCACCAAATTTGTATTTTTGAACTCCTGCTTCAATGCTAATTGCCATCAAGGGTCGATGATTCACAGAAATTGATTCACGGCTGACACACACATCGTGAATAGCTGAAGTATTTCCTCGCTTTCTGCGATAGCATTGACCAAATAATTCCCACTCCATGAAAAAATATTTATGATCAAAACGAATATATACTTCTCCAAAAGCAGGAAATAGCAACATACTCAGTGGTAATAAACCAACCATCCAATGAATTAATAAAAAAGGATGAAAAATACCTCTTGTGAACAAAAGCAGAATTCCATACCATATACTCACAAAAAATAATAAAAAACTATCGGAAGATTGTATTCCTCGTGCGGGAATTTTAATTGCTAGATAGTTAGCTGTTTTTTTAAGATGAATCCGGCTACCATGAGGTTGAGAAACTATACCAGGAGGGTAAGTAGTTAGACGACTGTTGAAAACTTCTAAAGCTTGAAGCGCGGTGTCAAACCTTTGGTCAACATCTGGTTCGGTGAGGGTTTCTAGCCAACGCAGAAAATGAGGACTTAAATGAGTGCGATCGCTAAATTGAATCCGCATATTTCGTTGTGGTAAATCGGCGGGAGAAGTACCTGTAACTAAATGAATTAATGTAGCTCCCAAAGCATAAAGATCGGAAGCTGGAACGGCTCGACCACCAAATTGTTCGATTGGTGCATATCCATAAGTTCCCACGACTGTAAAAGTAGCTCCTTGGGCTGTAGCTCGATCTTGTACAGCACCAAAATCAACCAAGTAAACTTGTTGTTCTTCACCCAAAATTAAATTACTTGGTTTAATATCCCGATGTAAAACATGGGGGATTAATGAGTGTAAATAAATCAGAATTTCTAAAACGTCAGAGGCAATTTTTCGGACTTGTTCTTCAGTAAATTTTTGTCTTTGATTGAGTAATTCTTTGAGAGATGAACCAGGGATATATTGTTGAACTAAAGCAAACCAGAGAATACGATCATCAATCGAAAAATAATCGCGATACTTAGGTATCCGAGCATGGTTTAATTGTTTGAGAACATCTGCTTCTCGCTCAAACAGTTTCAAATCATCCCAATGTACCTGATCACCAAACGCTAAAAACTTGACTATGACTAATTCTGCTGGTTGAGTTGCGAGATCCTCAGCTAACCAGGTTTGACGCCCTGCATTTTGTCCCAATTTTTGTTTGAGTTGGTAGCGAGACTCTTGTGGAGTCGCTTCGCGAACGCGCAATATTTGCCCCGCCTCAAGCATGGATAAATACTCCAGTCAAGCGATTTAATCTCAATGTAACAAGTTTTGAGAAAATAAATGGTGAATACACTGAATATTGGTCATTGGTCATTGGTCATTTGGTAAGGGTTTGTAAATATCCTGCTGCAACACAATCATCTATTAATTGCTGAATAAAAGGCCATAATTTGGGTGTACCTGCTTCTATCGGAGCTACGCGCCGCATGACTTGATCACGGGAAATATTATGAATGCGCCAAGTTCCGCCTTGAGTTTGTTGGTTGTGCAGTACAGGTTGAATACGGTCTAAAGCTGCGGCAAAATGAGCAGTGGGTGTTTGTTGTAGTTCAAATTCTTCCCACAAAGAACGTAATTCACTTTCTTGATCTACAGGTAAAAGTCCAAATAGTTTTTTTGCTGCTTCGGTTTCTTTTTCTGCTTTGCTTAAATTGCCTTGCAAATCATAACAGAAGGTATCACCTGCATGTATTTCAACTAAATCGTGAATGAGCAGCATTTTAATTGCCCGTAGAATGTCAGTTTCTGGTGGAGCATATTCTGCTAAAATTATCGCCATGATTGCGATATGCCAAGAATGTTCTGCACTGTTTTCTTGACGTGAGCTATCTGTCAGCAAAGTTTGACGCCAAATTTGCTTGAGTTTGTCAATTTCAATAATGAATTGAATTTGTTGAGTCAGTCGATTCATTTGCATAATAAATCCAAAATCCAAAATCTAATAGGACTTACGCAAAATCATGAAATAACTAACCACAAAGGACACAAAGGACACTAAGAAATAAGAGCTTGGGAGAGTTATTGTGTAAGTCCTATCTAAAATCCAAAATTGATTAGCTCCTAAATAATCTTGTATACAGCGTTTCATGTCTCATACTCGCCAAAGATAATCCCCAAGTACAGCAACTGAGTTCATCATCTTCTAAATTGAGAATTTGTGTTGTGGCGTGACTAAGTAAAGGTTGTAGTTCTAGTAATAATTTTTGCCCGGAAGTTTGACCGAGAGGAACGAGTTTAACTCCGGCGGTAATTAAATTATTTGCCCAAGAATATAGATATCCTAGTAAGGCCGCTTGTATATTTATTTGCCAATGGGCAGCAGCAATACTAAAAGCGATCGCATAATTACAAGAATTACCCACAGCATCGGCGATCGCTTGAGTTTGTGGTTGTAATTCGACTAGCAAACGCATGAGCGATCGCCCCATTCCCAAACTCGAAGCGCGTAATTCTTCGGTTTCCCTCGCCGCTGATAACCAATTATTCCAACTAGATAAATTCTCCAAATCTCTCGCCTGTGCTGAGTGATAGCCTCTAATCATCACAGCGGCTTCGATGCGAATCGCCCCATAACGCAATTCCATTTCTATCCAATGCTTGAGATTTTCTGGATGAGCGATCGCGCCATCTTCGACTAAAGTTTCTAAACCTTCAGAATAACTATATCCGCCCACTGGTAAAGCCGGACTAGCCAGTTGCAACAGACACAACAGATTAGGATCAGTAAGAGTGATGGTGTCCATGTACATCTGTTTTAAGCGTAGGAGTATTAACCACCGAAGGAAGTTGACGAGTGTGAGTTAAATTTAATAAGCCTGTCGTGGGTGTTTGACAAAGAATGGTTTGTGGCATCATATTTAATAAGACCTTAATAGAGGTTGGGTAAAAGAGGCGTTGTCTACTTGGTCGTGGGAACGCCTCTCTTATTTGTATATTAATACGACTGACGATTATTTGCAATATCTTTTTAAGTATTATTTCATAATATTGTATATTTATAGTATCAACAGCTATACTGGATACGTCGCGTGAGGAAATAGTACTTTGACTGAAAAACTGAGCCGGACTAGTATCACAATTCCAGATCCACTGTTTGAGTGGTTTAAACAGTATTGCAATAAGCAGAAGCGATCGATGTCAGCTCAAATCTGCTTTATGATTGAGCAGCTTAAGGAATCTCAGGAAAAATAAAATCTCACAACACCCTGAGATTGCAACTTTTGTTAGAAATCAAAGTATTGATTGTGTCAAAAACTTGACAAACCAGAGTGACGGATCATACTCTGATTCAAGTGTCTCGAACCTGATCGACACGTAAAGTTTCCGGGAGCTTGGTAGCCCCTCGGCTTTAGCCAGGGGCGGAAAAGCGACATTGCGGCTTGAGCCGCAGTCTCTAATTTGATAGAATTGAGCAATCCCAGTAGGAATAATCATCGGCGTGTTGAAGCCT
>NZ_JBHFLM010000218.1:0-7578 GCF_041928655.1 Pelatocladus sp. BLCC-F211
TTGAAAAGAGGAGTTTTTCAAAAAGGACATTATGTAGGTTGGGTGGAACGGAGTGTAACCCAACATTAACCAGACTATAATGTTGGGTTTCGCTGTCGCTATACCCAACCTACAAAACTTTACTATAGTTAATTATTTTTCAGTCAAACAACTTTCTTTAGACTATAATTTTGCAGTTGTTGCACTTCAGTTATGAGTAATAATACTTAATAAACTGGAGAAGAGGAATTAATTGACGAATTCTTACTGAAGAACCGAAAAGTTAATCAATAGAAAGCTTCTATATTGTGTCGAAAAGCGATTAAGGCGTGCTTCCCCTGCTCCTGTTTTAGGGCATCAAGGATCGCATCAGATACTTCTAATGAAACTATTGTCTTAATTTCAATATTAGTGTTGTAGCCTGATAAGTCTGCCAAGCGTCTTCCGTGACCGCCTTCACCTTGCACTTGACTAATGGTGTAGCCGCTTACATTATGGCTTTTTAGCAGCTTAACAATACGGTCTTTCAGCACCGTTTCACCAATGATGGTGATTAAAACAGCAGGTTCTAGGGGAGTGCCTGAGTCTAACATGGAGAACTCCAGAGATTATGTTTTGGCTGAGAAAGCTTAAATTTTCGCTGCCCAGTCCACATTCTATATTAAAAAGGCTCAAGCATTTCTGCCTAAGCCGGTACTGAATGCTATTAATGTGCTAAATTAATGATTTAGCTTTAAAAGCTAAATCGATCAAGCTTAGTAGCGGTTACGTCCGCCGTAGCTTCGCTGACCACCACCAAATGAACCTCTATCTTCTTTAGGTTTAGCCTTATTCACTTTAAGGTCACGTCCCATCCACTCAGCACCATCAAGTGCTTCAATTGCAGCTGTTTCTTCTGCATCTGTACCCATTTCCACAAAACCAAAACCGCGTACACGACCTGTTTCACGGTCAGTAGGTAGCTGAACCCGCTTGACAGAACCATATTCTGCAAAAACTGCATTCAGACTATCTTCTGTAACTTCATAAGAAAGATTGCCTACATAAACTGACATAAATTGTCTCCGAAATCATAAGGGTGTAGAGATTTAAGTTTCGGAGAAAAGTCTGTAAATACCAAAAGGAAAAAGCCCGTCAATACTAAAAACAAACGCGGTCTGCCGAATTAACTCTCACCTATTAGTATGACATAATCAGCAATGATCACAGGATAGTCGCAAAAACCGTTATATAAAGTTATATAAACCATTTATAGCTAAGTATCTGACTTTTCCCGTGATCTTTTTGGCGGAGCGATCGCTTACGATCCCCCGATTTCAAAGTCCTATTCTCCCGTGATTCATGATCATTAAAGTTAAATTGTTGAGAATAAAAATGGTATGAAACCCTTGCTATTTCGACGGTTCATGACTGAACGGGAAAAGTCAGGGGGAAAATAACTAATGACAATTGACACTTGACCATTGACCATTGACCAACAACCAGCAAAATCAAGCTAAAATTTAAAGTCTTTAGACAATTATCCTAAAATATAAGCGTACTTTTGTACTATTATGTTTGGTTTGCAATGGGCAATCAGTAGAGACTATGGCGAGACCAATCGAGCGAATTGAACGGGATCTTGCAGCTTTAGAAGAGGCGATCGCCGCGATCGCTAAAGAACTCCAATCCACTTACACTAGTTATTTAAACACTTTGGGGAAAGCCGTACAGCAGCAGTTAATTCTAGCGGCTTATCACTTGTGTACTCAAGGGTATTCGGAAAACTTTCTCAAATTAAGCTTGAATCAGCGGCAAAATTTGCAGCAGTCGATCCGTAAGCTAGGTAAACAGTCAACTGAACAGTTGCTAGCTCTAGTAAATGGGGAGGAAGAAAAGCTACAACAGCCGCAGGACGAAGAAAATGACGAACTCCTAGCATGGAATCAGGATCATCCTGAGATTATTTCTTTACAACAGACAACTGATGGTGAAAGTGAGCTAGAGGAAGAAGAGGAACAAGAAGAAGAAGAGGAACAAGAAGAAGAAACAAATTTCTCCTCTTTACCTGCTTATCCAACTTTCCCCACTTCTGCAAACCCGATAGAACTAGCAAAATGGCAACAGTTCTTAGAGAGAGCTACACAATATACTCTCAAAAGGATTTCTCATGAGGCTAATCTCCTCCTACAAAAAGCCAAAATCTTACCTCAAAAATTGCCAGAACCGATTTTAGAAGCAATTGGCTCGGAAGCATCTGCTGAGATTGTACCAAGTCCACCCAATCTCATGAGCTTGGTGATCGAAATTGACAATGATCAACAATCAGAAGAGTCTAGCTTGACACAGTTCATGGCTATTAACCTGCGTCTTGTCGAGATTGAATTTGCAGACACCAAACTTTCATCTGAACGCAAACAGATTCGCAATATTTTAGCCCAGTTGAATAAACTAGGATTAGAGTATCAAAAAAGACTGCGGGAACGTTCAGTAGCAGAAGCTGAAGCTGCATGGCGCGCTAGTTGGTATGAAGATTAGTTTTTTGTCATTTGTCATTTGTTATTTGTCGTTTGTCCAAAACTCATAACCAATGACCAATGACCAATGACCAATGACCAATGACCAATGACCAATGACCAATGAGTATCGACAAACCAGACTGGATAAGATTGCAAAAAGCCCTAGCAATAGAAGAAGAACAGGGGTTTACTGATTTGATGGGTAGACAATACCGCTTCAGTGAGTTTCTTACCTTAAGTTTTGGCAAATTTCCGGCTAACTTACCAAATCATGAACGTCGCCGATGGCAACAACTGGCGGCTCAATTTTCTAATTATCCAAATTTGGGACTTGAAGATAGAAAAAACTTAATATTGCAGACTAGCAATTATCTTTATCAACTCGAACAGCAGGAAGAGGAGACGCTTACGCGGGGAAGTGGGGGACAAAGAGGACAAAGAAGCAATTTTTATTCTTCGTCTTCTGCTGCTAAATCTCAAAAACCCAATCCTAAATCTCCAGTTGTCGCGGAGGTAAGTCGGACTCTGGCGCCAAAGCTGGAGCAGAAATTAAAGGATTTACCGGAAATTGGATTACGAAAGGCAGAAAAGTTAGCACGTCTTGGTTTATATACTGTGCGTGACTTGCTGTTTTACTATCCCCGCGATCATATTGATTATGCGCGTCAGGTGAGTATTAGTGAATTAGATGCTGGTGAGACGGTGACGATAGTGGCGGCGGTGAAAAGTTGCAATTGTCGTACCAGCCAAAAGAATCAAAAATTAACAATTTTAGAACTGGTACTGCGGGATAATACTGGCAAGATTAAAATTAGCCGCTTTTTTGCGGGTACGCGTTTTAGTAGTCGGGCTTGGCAAGAAAGTTTAAAACGTCGCTATCCGGTTGGTAGTATTGTGGCGGCGTGTGGGTTGGTGAAAGGAACTAAATATGGTCTAACTCTAGAAGATCCAGAACTAGAAGTTTTGGCTAATCCAGGTGATACGATTGAGTCATTAACTATCGGGCGAGTTGTGCCTGTTTATGCTCTGACTGAAGGGGTAGGTGCGGATTTGGTACGACAAGCGATGATTGCTGCTTTACCAACTGCGGCGCATCTCAAAGATCCTCTACCCAGTGGTTTAAAAGGGAAATATGGGTTGATGGAATTGAAAGATGCGATCGCCAATATCCATTACCCTTCAGATAGCGACAGTTTACAACATGCCCGTCGCCGCCTTGTCTTTGATGAATTTTTTTACCTGCAATTAGGTTTACTGCAACGTCAGCAACAAGCAAAGCAAATTCAAACTAGCGCTGTGCTTGCAGCTAGAGGTGAATTATTAGAGCAATTTTATCAAATATTGCCTTTCAAATTAACTAACGCCCAGCAACGTGTGATCAACGATATTCTCAACGATTTGCAAAAGCCTGTTCCTATGAATCGTCTGGTACAGGGTGATGTTGGTTCTGGGAAAACGATTGTCGGTGTAGTTGCTATTCTGGCGGCGATTCAATCCGGGTATCAAGCAGCGCTGATGGCTCCTACGGAAGTATTAGCAGAACAGCATTATCGTAAGCTAGTTAGCTGGTTTAATTTACTATATTTACCAGTAGAATTACTGACAGGTTCGACAAAAACTGCAAAACGGCGACAAATTCATGCTCAGTTGGAAACAGGAGAATTACCTCTGTTAGTGGGAACTCATGCTTTAATTCAAGACCCTGTGAATTTTCATCGTTTGGGTTTAGTGGTAATTGACGAACAACACCGTTTTGGGGTGGAACAACGAGCGAGGTTACAGCAAAAAGGTGAACAACCTCATGTATTAACGATGACAGCCACACCTATTCCCCGGACTCTGGCGCTGACAATTCACGGCGATTTGGATGTGAGCCAAATAGATGAATTACCACCAGGACGACAAAAAATTCAAACTACAGCCTTAACAAGTCAGCAGCGTCCCCAAGCTTACGATTTGATGCGCCGGGAAATAGTCCAGGGACGACAAGTTTATGTAGTTTTACCCTTGGTGGAAGAATCAGAAAAATTGGATTTGCGATCGGCTGTTGAGGAGCATCAAAAGTTACAAGAAAGTGTGTTTCCTGAGTTTCAGGTCGGGTTGTTGCATGGTCGCATGAGTTCTGCGGAAAAAGACGAAGCAATTAGTAAATTTCGCGACAACGAAACTCAAATCTTGGTTTCCACTACTGTGATCGAAGTCGGCGTAGACGTACCCAATGCTACAGTTATGCTCATAGAAAATGCAGAGCGTTTTGGCTTGTCGCAATTGCACCAGCTACGCGGACGTGTTGGTCGAGGTGCAGCACAATCTTACTGTTTGCTCATGAGTAGTTCTAGAAGTGCTGATGCTCAACAACGGTTAAAAGTCTTGGAACAATCCCAAGACGGCTTTTTTATTTCCGAAATGGATATGCGGTTTCGTGGCCCCGGTGAAGTGCTGGGAACTCGTCAATCTGGTGTGCCAGATTTTACCTTAGCAAGTTTAGTGGAAGACGAAGAAGTACTAATACTAGCGCGACAAGCTGCGGAAAAAGTCATAGAAATAGATGTAACTTTAGAGCGTTGGTATTTGATGAAGGAAGAATTAAAGTACCGATACGAGCGGTTAATGGGCGGAGCGATTTTGACTTAGAAGGGGATTGGGGATCGGGGATCGGGAAGAGACTTGTTAAATAATTCTCCCTTGTCCCCCTTGTCCCCTTTCCCTTGTCCCCAATCCCTATCCCCACAAATGAATTTAATTTTATGCAACTAGTTAGTTTATCTCGCTCTGAGTTGCAGATAATTTTCTAAATCTTGGGTGCGTTGTTTAGTCAGTCGTTCTAAACATTGATTGCGAAAAATTTCGTAACCTGTGCCACCACGAGATTCGTAGACTTCAAAATCACAGGCGTTATCTCGAAAGACTATCCACGCTTGTTGTCCTTTAGTTAATAGTTGCTTTGGCTCTCTTTGAATATTTACAAGGACTTTTTGGTAAGTTTGATTGAGCTTTTTGTCTGCGGCTGCGTATGATTGTTGAGAACAATACTTCAATTCTGGTGTTGTTGTTGCTTGAGAGCAGTTAATTGTTGGCTTTTGCGCGATCGCTGTGCTTGGTGTCGCTAGACTAGGAATAACCAGGACTGATAAAAATGCGATCGCAGTCAAAATAAAAGCAATAAATAATCTTTTATACATTTTATACATACCTTGTTGATGAAAAATCAAAAATTAAGTAACCCCTCGTTCACCCATAAACCTCATACATGTAAATAACATAGCCTTTCTCCATATGTTAGAGAAAGGCTATGACTGAGGGGTTTTTAAGATAATTGATAAGTTTAAAGAATTCGGTATAACTCTTGAGATATAACTGAGCGATATTGTTTTACCGCTCTATAACTATCTACTCAATCACCCCAGCCTATTCCGGAAACTTTCCAAAAAATTTTTTTAACAAGGTAATCAATTAGCTAAAACTGGGTTGCTATCTGGATGATCATGCCCAACTAGTGAATTACTTGAATTAGAGATATTTAAGCATGGAATGTAAACAAATGTAATTTTTTTTGAGAAGTGACATAAATCATTTGAAAATTAAAAACACCATGTTAAGCAAAGGTTAATTAAGATGAAAGGTAAGAGAATCAACAAAAGGAGAGAACTTATCTGATTTATTTTGCTCTCTATAAATAAAAATATAAGAAATTTACTTCCTGCTGCCAAAGTCATAACAATAGGGATAATAAAGCCAAAATATATGTTCAAAACAACTCAGATTGTAACGACACCTTCTGTAGAACACTTACTTAAGCTTTGGGTAAGACGTTACACACCTGATTTATCTTCTCTATCCCTATCTCAAAAAATATTGATCGCTTCATTGACGGAAACTATTTCACCAGAAGGTAGAGCGCAAACTGTTGCGAGATTAAAAAATAACTTATTAGATATTAATAGCCAAATGGCATGGCTAAAAACAAAATCTCTGCACAATTATATTCCTAATGTTTTAGATTTTAACGAAGCCAAACAAATCACTAATTCTGCACTTATTATTTATAAAGTTCTACTAGATTTTTACCAAAAACAAGCATCTTATACGACTTCATCAATCACAACATCATCACAAAGGTCTCTTAAGTTTGAGGATATTTTTCTTGCTGAATTTGGAATATCAACAATCAAGGAATTAGCCTACACGCTGGAACCTACATTAATAGCATTTCAAGAGCAACATATGGCGTGTAAAGACTGGTGTACACTAGGCTTTATGACTACGCAATTAAAATTTACTAATAAACTAATTTTAAATCAAATTACACCGATTGAAAAAATCTTACTCAGTCCATATATCACTTTTATTGAAGAGCAAGTTGCCATTCCCTGGCAAAGAGTATGTGTTGCAAGTGCTAAACATGATTTAGATTCACCTGTTTTTACTCTTGTAGAGCAAATGTTACCCATGGCTGAAGATATTGCTCATACTGTTTACCATAAACTAGTCGAATTATTTCCTAATCATTGTAGTCGTAGCGGTTTATTAAACACTCCAACAGTCGCACAATCAAGTATTCGTGATTTGAATATGTTCCAAGCCTATCTTTGGCTATGTGTATTAGAGGAAAGTCTTGTACCAGTAGAACAGGAACTCGTAGGTTTATGTGTAATGGTCATGGAAAAATTAAAGGTGAAATGGAAAATATTACAACAATGGAATCAAATCTTAATGGATGAAATTATTCATCGTGTCCAGCCAGAATATCAGAAGATTTTGTTACCTTATACTGAAGGGATGATATTAGCTTTTGATAGGTGAAAGGTTAGTAATATTTTATTCAGCCCTGGCGATTAGAAATCGTGCCTACAGAGACTAAAACCGTCTGCGCGGGTTATTTTATTTAGTCTACTTAGGTGGGCTTTGTTTGTGTAGTAGCTAATTATATTTCAATACGGTTCAGTTAAGGCTAAAAACAAAAACTAGCGTAGGTTGGGGAGCCAGTGCGTTGCGGGGGTCCCAAGAGTTGTAGCACCTGGCGTTTGAGGAACGTAGACGCGCCCTGCGCGGCTGATCGCAGAGTAACCCAACATTATCAAGGCTTTGTTGGGTTTCGCTT
>NZ_JBHFLM010000219.1:0-36423 GCF_041928655.1 Pelatocladus sp. BLCC-F211
TTGTTAAAAAAACCGTAACCCGACCACGGAAAAAACCATCGGTTGCTGTTTAATACCTAAGATTATTCATACTTTTGCTAAGTCTCTGATTAACTCAGCCCTGCTGGGTCTTTTTGCATGGCTTAGTCTAAACTCCAGAAAATCATTTTCATACATAAAATCAGCAACGCCTGGGGAAGAATTGTGTTTCTTTCATTCATAACGGGTTGCAATCGCTGCCACCGGGGCGATCTTAAGCAACTAGTATAAGGTCAAGTTCAAAAATGAACTTTTACGCACTTAATACAAGTGTTAACTGGAGGTACTGAACTGAAATGAATGAAAAAAGTTTTTCCACGTTAGTATCTGTCCTTCGCCACAGAAATCTAAATTGTGCCAATCAAGTTGCTTACACATTCTTACAAGATGGGGTAAGAGAAGCAGAGAGACTAACTTATCAACAATTAGATCGTCAGGCAAGAGCGATCGCTGCCTATCTTCAATCGTTTAGGTCTATTGGCGAACGGGCTTTGTTACTTTACCGACCGGGGCTAGAATTTGTTGCAGCTTTCTTCGGATGCCTATATGCTGGAGTTATAGCTGTTCCTGCTTATCCCCCTCAGCCCAATCGCTCAATATCCAGGCTCCAAGCAATTGTCGCAGATGCCCAAGCGACTTTTGCTCTCACAACCACATCGGTCTTAACCAGCCTAAAAAAGGAGTCTTTTTTAGAACCAGACTTAAACAAGTTAAACTGGTTTGCTACCGATCAAATTGACACTGACTTGGCCAATTCATGGCAAGAACCAGTGATAAGCAGTGACACCCTCGCTTTTCTCCAATATACGTCAGGTTCAACAGGGACACCGAAGGGAGTCATGGTAAGCCACGGCAATTTGCTACGCAATTGTTTGGACCTCGATTTAGGATGGCAGCATACAGCAGACAGCAGCATCCTCACTTGGCTGCCTACTTTCCATGATATGGGGCTAATATATGGAGTCATTGAACCTTTGTATAAACAAAGTCATTGCTACATGATGCCACCCATGTCCTTTCTTAAAAAACCAGTGCGTTGGCTAGAAGCAATTTCTAAGTACAAAGTGACTCATAGTGGTGCTCCTAATTTTGCCTATGAGCTTTGCTTGCGTAAGATTACGCCGGAACAACGAGCAAATCTAAACCTGAGCAGCTGGCGCATGGCTTTAAATGGTGCAGAACCAATTAGAGCTTCTGTTCTTAAGCGCTTTGCTGAAACATTCAAATCTTGTGGTTTTAATTTAACTGCTTTCTGTCCTGGTTATGGTCTTGCTGAAGCTACCTTAAAGGTAGCTGCTGTACGACAACAAGACACACCTATTTTCTATAGCGTTCAGACAGATGCATTGTTACAGAATCAGGTAAATAAGGTTAATTTACATGAACAGAAAGCACAAATTTTGGTTGGGTGTGGGCGTAGTGAGATTGATACTAAGATCGTCATTGTTCATCCTGAAACATTAACCAAATGTACATCTGTAGAAGTTGGAGAGATTTGGGTATCAGGTTCTAGCGTTGCTCAAGGCTACTGGGAGAAACCTCAGGAGACAAAGCAGACTTTTCAAGCTTATTTAGCAGAAACAGGTGAAGGACCATTTTTGCGTACAGGCGACTTAGGATTCTTGAAAGATGGTGAGTTGTTTGTTACAGGACGACTTAAGGATGTAGTCATTATCTGGGGTCGCAATTATTATCCCCAAGATATTGAACTGACAGTAGAAAAAAGCCATCTGGCATTACGACCTGGTTGTGGTGTAGCGTTTGCAATAGAGATAGAGAATCAAGAAAAATTGGTAGTTGTTCAGGAGATAGAGCGAAGTTATTTGCAAAATCTAGATATGGATGAAGTCGTTGGAAATATACGTCAGGCAGTCATGGCACAATATGATTTACCTATTTATGCCGTTGTATTAGTTAAACCTGGAAATGTTCCTAAAACTTCCAGTGGTAAACTTCAACGTCGTGAGTGCCGAGCTAAGTTTTTAAATGGAAATCTTGAGCTTGTGAATCCCATGAATAAAAATCAAAAATTCTCAAATAAAGCAGTTCATCAAAATGTTGGGATCACTCAAAGCTGATTCCCTTGAAATCAGTAAACAAGGAGAAGTTTTATGGTGAAGGACTTAAACCCACAAACCGTAAAACTGACAACTAAGAAACGTTAACAATTCCAGTAGTAAATGAACAAGAGGCAAAATAATATGTATCCACTTACCGAAGCGCAAGTCAAGCATTTTGAAGAAAAAGGGTGGGTTGGTCCCCTCAATCTCTTTTCTGAAGCAGAAATTCAATCTGTGAAAGAATGTCTGGAATTTAATAGTACTCTTAAAGAAGTAGATGGTCAACCTATGCTCATGTTCTACAATAATGTCATGAACATTAGTACATCTCGAGACCTTCATCTATTTCATAAACCAATCGCTGAGATGTTCCAAAATCCTAATTTAATTCGTGCATTAAACCAATTGGGTGAACCAGATCTACTATTTTGGCGCACAAATGTCTTTTGTAAAATGCCAGGTGAAGGTCAAATAAAATGGCACCAAGTCTACGATTCTTATAATCCGACTGGATACGACGATCAAAAGCAGACATTAGTCTATACCGAAGAGAAAGATTTTTTGAACTTAACAGTATGGATAGCTTTAGATGATGCTACCCTTGCAAACGGTTGTGTACATTTTGCCAACGGCACTCATAAGAAGAAATTTGACCGTTTGCAGGTTCCTGCGGAAGAAGGAATGTTTGCAGGAGTAAAAGTCCATAAAATGGTTTGGCAGGGGAGGAAGCCGTACTCAGAAGTTTTTGATTTCAATGAAAGTGAATGGGAAGTAGAGCCAGTACCAGCAAAGGCAGGGCAAGTCATTATCTTCACAGAACGAGTTATGCATTGTTCTCCTCCCAATAAATCTAACCAACGTCGCTTAGCTATTAACGCACGTTACATACATCCGAAGGTAAAGATTTATCCACATCGTTTGCAAGGCGATTTCATCGATGAAAATTTTCATAACATCCAAAGGCATTTCTGTATTCTTGTCTCTGGGCGTGATGATTATGAGATTAACTGTGTGAGAGAATGGAATGACTTAGACAAAACAGAAGTTGAATTTCAAACCATGACAAACTTAGTGCGTTTTAGTCATGTGGAGCTACCTAAAGGCAAGCAACAGATAGAAATTGAAAGTTTGTATCAACAAGCGACGATGGGTGATTGCTTAGAAGAGGAGCCCGATCCAATTTTGCACGCACGAAAATATATTCAATGGCAGGCTTGGAAACAACTTCAAGGAATAAGCTGTGCGAAAGTAATGGAACGGTATACCAAACTAGTAGCTGAACTGCCACGAAAGGATAATAAGGTTGCAACTCAGCAGGATAATAACAATAACGGTCATAGCAAGAATGCTCATTCCAATGGAGCACTTCCCAAAACAGCAGAAGTTCAAGCTTGGTTAGTTTCTTATCTAGCTGAACTCTTAAAACGCCAGCCAGATCAGATTGATGTTAAGGTTCCTTTTGATCGTTATGGTTTGGGGTCTCTAGATGCAACAAATTTAATTGGTGATTTAGAAGATTGGCTGGAAAAAGAACTGCCACCTACTCTACTGTTTAACTACCCAACTATTGAGGCTTTAGCTGCCCATTTAGCCGAGAAATCGATAGTTGCGGTGTAAACACCTGAACAGGATTGACAGATAAAAGTTAACTGTTGAGACTGGGTGTTACTCCTTTTTCGCTCGAAGATTATCTAAATAGGGCTTGCTGAATGGGTATAAAACTCTTATATTCCAAGGTTTTGAGGCTGTCATTGAAGGAAAAGGTGCAAGGAAATAGGGATATCAAGCTTAAAAACCTTGCATTTCTCATTTTTTCTGGGATCAAAAATGGGAAAAATAGGTACGAAACTGTTCCCTGTTAAGAGTTCCCTGTTCCCTACCCTCACCAAAGGATTTTTTCAGCAAGCCCTAAATAAACCTGAGTTTGAGTTAAGCTGTTTGAGATAAAAGCCACTCCATCTGAAGGCTGGACTTCTTAGGTTGATGGCAGTAAGCAATTAATCCGCAAAGAACGTTAACGCAGAAATTAACAGTCCTTCGGTGTCTAGAATGCTCAATCTGAGAAATATTCTTGAGTTGATCGTTAATTGTCTCAATAATTGAACGTTTACGCGACAAAAGCTTGTCATGGAGAAGCATGAGCTTATTTTTCATGTTGCGACGGGGTTTGGCAAAAAATTGGATTCCAAACTCTTCCAACAGTTGAGAAGCAAGTTTTTCGGAAACATAGCCGCGATCGCCTGCATATTTTTCCGAAAAGACCACACAGTAAATCGAGAATTGGTTTACGGTCATCAATATTACCAGGAGTCAAAGTCACATTTATAAAGTTGACCAAGCTCATTGACTACAATGTGAAGTTTAAAACCAAAGAACCAATCGACAGAAGTTTTTCCACGAGCGGCTAAACCTTAGCATATAAAAACAAAGATAGAAAGAATTGGGAGTGTTAAATTGGAATCTATAGCAATTGTAGGCATTGGTTGCCGTTTTCCCAAAACCAACAATCCAAAAAGCTTCTGGCATTTGTTGCGGAATGGTGTAGATGCTATCACTGAAGTGCCATCAGATCGATGGGATATCGATGCCTTTTACGATCCAGATCCCCTTAAACCAGGGAAAATGAACACTCGCTGGGGTGGCTTTTTAGAACAAGTGTCTCAATTCGATGCCAATTTCTTTGGAATTTCCCCTCGAGAGGCGGAGCGAATGGATCCCCAGCATAGACTAGTCATGGAAGTAGCATGGGAAGCATTGGAAAATGCTGGTCTGTTACCAGGTACGCTAGCAGGAACTCAAACAGGAGTGTTCATTGGGATTGGCAATTATGACTATGGCCTGCTTTTACGTAAAAATTTATCTCGTGCAAATGCCTATGACGGGATTGGCAGTTCTTTTAGCATTGCTCCCAATCGCTTATCCTATCTACTAAATCTGCGTGGACCTAGTGTAGCTATAGACACTGCTTGCTCCTCATCTTTAGTCGCATTGCACTATGCTTGCCAAAGTCTGGAAAGGTTAGAATGCAATCTTTGCCTTGCAGGAGGGGTTAACTTAATCCTTACTCCAGAGCTAACAGTTGCTCTTTCTCAAGCCAAAATGATGGCTGCTGATGGACACTGTAAAGCCTTTGATGCTAAGGCTGACGGTTATGCTAGGGGGGAAGGATGCGGTGTAGTAGTCCTCAAACGTCTTTCAGATGCGCTGCGGGATAGAGACAGAATTCATGCACTTATCAGAGGCTCAGCCATTAACCAAGATGGAATGAGCAATGGGCTTACAGCCCCGAATGGACTCTCTCAGCAGGCAGTCATTCGCCAAGCTCTAGAAAATGCAAACGTGCAACCAGCACAGATCAGCTATGTGGAAACTCATGGCACTGGCACTCTCTTAGGAGATCCAATCGAGATTGAATCTCTACAAGCAGAGTTGATGCCAGGTCGTTCGCTAAACCAGCCTTGTTGGATTGGTTCAGTTAAAACTAATATTGGTCATTTGGAATCTGCTGCTGGGATAGCTGGCTTAATTAAAGTGATATTATCTTTGCAGTATAAGCAAATTCCCTCCAACCTACATCTGAAACAGCTCAACCCGTATATTTCTTTGGCAGGGACACCCTTTTCCATCCCTACGGAATGTGTGCCTTGGTCTGTTGGTACAGAGCCCCGTCTAGCTGGAGTCAGCTCTTTTGGTATTGGCGGAACTAACTGCCATGTCATTCTGGAAGAAGCGCCCTTGCCTATTATACAAGATAATGACATTGAACGCCCTCTGCACCTTCTTACTCTTTCGGCAAAAACTGAGGATGCTCTCAGAGAACTAGCGCGACGTTATGGAGATTTCTTAGTGTCTCATCCTGAGTCATTGCTGGCAGATGTTTGTTTTACAGCAAATGCGGGGCGATCGCACTTTGAGCATCGTCTGGCTGTTGTGGCTGAATCTACCTTGCAATTGCACGAGAAACTCAGTCTTTATGCTGCTGGTCAACAACCTAGTGGACTCGTAAATGGTGACATACAGAGCAAAAAACGTCTGAAGATAGCATTTTTATTCTCTGGTCAGGGTTCACAGTATGCCTGCATGGGTCGTCAGCTCTATCAAACTCATCCAACCTTCCGCAAGGTGTTAGACGACTGTGATCGAATTTTACATCCTTACTTAAAATCTTCATTACTCTCGGTTCTTGATCCTACACCTGATGCACCCCAGTTACTGCATAACACAGAGTATACACAACCAGCATTGTTTGCCCTTGAATATGCTTTAGCCGAGCTTTGGCGTTCTTGGGGAATTGTACCTGATATGGTCATGGGTCATAGCGTTGGAGAATATGTGGCTGCCTGTGTAGCAGGGATTTTTAGTTTTGAAGATGCACTTAAACTCATTGCTGAACGGGGACGATTGATGCAGTCATTGCCACAAGACGGTATCATGGCAGCAGTGTTTGCCGATGTAACCAAAGTTGCAGGGGTAGTCGCTACTTATGCAAAGACAGTGGCGATCGCCGGAGTGAATGGTCCACATAATACTGTCATTTCAGGGACACGAACTGATGTTGAGGCAATTTTGCACCAGCTAGAAGTTACAGGCATAAAAAGCATACTGCTAAAGGTATCGCAAGCTTTTCATTCGCCAGCAGTTGAGCCTATACTCGCTGATTTTGCTCAGGTAGCAAATCAAATAAAATATAATATACCACAAATACCTCTCATTTCAAATCTGACTGGTCATCTGGCAACGGAAGTGATCGCAACACCTGAGTACTGGTGTCGCCATGCACGAGCGCCCGTTCAGTTTGCTCCAGCTATAAAAACGTTACATGACTTGGGCATACAAATCTTTATTGAAATTGGTCCCAATCCAATTCTTGTAGGAATGGGAAGTCAGTGTCTTCCTGAAGGAAGTAGCACTTGGCTACCTTCATTACGCCAAAATATTGAAGATTGGCAACAGCTTCTAAACAGTCTAGGCAATCTCTATGCTCGAGGAGCTGACATTAACTGGCTAGAATTTGACCGTGATTACCACCGTTCTCGGCTTTCATCCCTACCAAACTATCCCTTCCAGCGCAAACGGTACTGGGTTGAAGAAACTTTAGAAAAATCTCCTCAGCTACAGCCTCCGTTACACCTTTGGGATTCTCTAGTAGAAGCAGGTCGCCATCAAAGCCACAAAGGAGTTTCAGAATATAGCCTTCCGACTCGCTTTGAACAGAACCAGTCTATGCACAAATTGTGCATCACTTATATTAATTTAGCACTAAAGAATTTAGGAGCTTTTCATCAAATCGAGGCTTATACCCTTGATGATTTAATGCACCAATTTTCCATCCGACCCTGCTATCAACAGTTGGTTTCCCGATGGTTAGAGATAATGGTAGAAAATGGGGAGTTGCAAAAAAAAGGAGATTATTTTACCGACCTTTTACCCATTTCATTTGATAATGACAGTATCGAAAGTTTGCTTAAAGAGGTTAAAAAGCAGTGGGAGGGTACACCTGAACTGGTTGAACTCATCCAGCGTTGTGGCGAGCATTTAGCAGAAATCTTAACTGGTAAAGAAGAGATTAGAGCTTTGCTTTTTCCTGGCGGTTCTTTGGACACGATGGAAAAGCTTTACCGAGACACTCAATTTTCTAGCTACTACAATGCGATCGCGAAAGAAGTTCTACAAACAGTTGTCAAGACTTTAGCGCCTGATACCAACCTTAGGATCATAGAGATTGGAGCCGGAACAGGTGGAACAACCTCATGGTTATTACCAGTTTTGCCAGAGCATCGAACTACATACACCTTCACTGATATTAGTACGCTGTTTTTGAATAAAGCCACCAAGAAGTTTCGCAAATATCCATTTCTTCAGTGCAGTTTACTAGATATCGAACAGTCACCCCAAGACCAAGGTTACAAAAGCCACAGTTATGACTTAGTTGTAGCAGCAAATGTCCTTCACGCCACGCGCAACCTTGAACAAACACTACAAAATCTTCAATCTCTCCTGGCTCCTGGTGGGCTGTTGCTAGTTTGGGAAGTGACTCAACCCCTGTTGTGGTTCGATGTGGCTTTTGGGGCTCTCGTACAGCCAATTGAGGATAAACAATTACGCCAAAACCAGCCATTTATCTCAGTAGAACAATGGCAACAACTGCTTCAATCTCAAGGATTTGTCAAGGTAGAATCGTTCCCTGAATCTGGTTTTGAGGCTGAAGTTTTGGGGCAACATATTTTGATCGCGCAAGCACCCATCTCTGCAACACTATCATTTCCTGCTGCATTCATGGTACAAATGAATGCAGGCTCTGCTCAAAAAGCTTTTAGAAAAAACCTAATTTCGCCAGCAACAGATTTAGAGACAGCAATTCATCCTTTACTGGGTTACAAACTGCGTTCAGCACTTTCAAACGTCCAATTTGAGTCTCATTTAACAAATAATTCACTTCTCTTACTCAAAGATTTCCCAGCTTCTGGTAAAGTGGTGTTACCAGCAACAGCCCAATTAGAGATAAATTTGGCTGCGCTTATGGAAGTCTTTGGCTCAGGGGCAAAAACTCTAAAAAATATTGCTTTCAAAGAAGATCTTAGTTTACCAGAAGAAGAAACCAAAGTCGTCCAATCAATCCTCAGCCCCACTGGCACAGAAAAATGTGAGTTTCAAATCTACAGTTTACTAACTACAGCCGAGGAAAGAGAAGCATCTTGGACTTTACATTTTACAGGAGAGTTCTGTAACTCATTTCAAGTAAGCACAGAGGAACAGCCACTGACAATCTCCATTGAAGAAATTCAGGCACGTTGCCCAAACAAGGTATCTGACATTGAGTTCTACCAAACCTATTTCAAGCGCGCTTTGCAGTACGAAGAGACTTACCAAGGAATAGAAGCTTTATGGCGGCGGGATGAGGAGGTTTTAGCACAACTGCGGCTACCATCAGAATTAGCAGCAACAGTAGACAACTACTACATACACCCAGCGCTGCTTGATGCTTGCATTCAAATTGTTGGAACGAGCCTGCCAACTCAAAAAACCCATAACACTCCTGAAAATGGCTATGCTCCTGTAAATATTGATACTTTACAATTTTATCATAAACCAGGAACAAAGATTTGGAGCTATGTGATTCTGCGATCCGTTGAAACCTTAGATCAAGAAATAGTAACCGCAAATTTACATATATTTAATGAAAATCAGGAGATTGCAGTATCAGTCATTGGTCTGCATTTACAGCCTGTACGTGCCCAGAAGTCTGAACTTGTCCGTCAATTAGAAACAGCTTTGCCAGGGCATCGTCAAAAAATTCTAACTAACTTCATTTGCAATGAGGTGGCAAAAGTACTTAACTTAGATGCACCTAATGAAATTAGTGTCCATAAAGGTTGGTTTGAAATGGGGATGGATTCCCTAACAGCAATTGAGTTTAAGAGTCGTCTTGAATTGAGCGTAGGTCAACGTTTACCTTCAACTTTGGCCTTTGACTATCCCAACACTGAAGCGTTAACTTGTTATCTCATTGAGAACGTATTTGCTTGGGAATTCTCTAAAGTCCGTCTCCTTGAATCAGAGAACGTTAATACCGACCAGCAAAACATAGAATTTGCAGATATTGAACAGCTTTCCGAAGATGAATTAGTGACATTACTTGCTGAAGAATTAACTCATCCTACTGAAGTCAATTGAGATGAATACACTCCCCGAAATTCCCGATCGCCAATCTGTGCTGAAAAATGCTCTGCTTGAGATCAAAGCTCTACGTGCTAAACTTAAGACCATTGAGGACTCCCGTAAAGAGCCAATCGCTATCATCGGGATGAGTTGTCGATTTCCAGGTGGAGCTAATAATCCAGAAGAGTTTTGGCAATTGCTCCGCAATGGAGTAGACGCAATTGGCCCTGTGCCAGCAAACCGATGGGATGTTGAAGCTTTCTACGATCCAAAACCAGAGACCCCTGGTAAAACTTATATGCGGTGGGGTGCTTTTTTAGACGAGGTAGATACTTTCGATGCTTCATTCTTTAACATTTCTCCCCGCGAAGCAGTTGGCATTGATCCTCAGCAACGATTCCTGTTAGAAGTCAGCTGGGAAGCTTTAGAAAATGCAGGTGTGGCACCCAAGCAGGTATTCGGCAGTCAAACAGGAGTGTTTGTCGGAATTTGCGCTAATGACTACACTTATCTGCAAATGCGGAGAGACTATTTTGAAAGCATTGACGCTTACCGGGCTACAGGAAATGCTCTTAGCGTTGCTTCTGGTCGTCTATCCTATAGCTTTGGGTTGAAAGGGCCAAGCTTATCAGTTGACACAGCCTGTTCCTCATCTCTAGTGGCTCTTCATTTAGCCTGCCAAAGCTTGCGAACTGGTGAATCAAATTTGGTTTTAGCAGGCAGTGTTAACTTAATTTTGTCGCCTTATGCTAGTATTGCTTTTGCTAAATCTCGGATGTTAGCCAGTGATGGTCGTTGTAAAACTTTTGATGCTGCTGCCAATGGCTTTACTAGAGGAGAGGGTTGTGGCGTAGTCGTGCTGAAACGCCTTTCGGATGCAATCCGGGACAAGGACAACATAGTAGCAATGATCCGAGAGACAGCTATTAATCAAGACGGAGCAAGTAGCGGTCTCACTGTTCCTAATGGACCTTCTCAACAGGCTGTTATCCGTCAAGCATTAGCAAATGCCGATATGACCCCGGATCTGATTGATTACGTAGAAGCTCATGGCACAGGCACTGCTTTGGGAGACCCTATCGAAGTGCAGGCTTTGGGGGAAGTATTCAAAGACCCTTCCCGCGATTGTCCCTTGCTTATTGGCTCAGTCAAAACCAATATTGGTCATTTGGAAGCTTCCGCTGGGATGGCAGGTTTGATGAAAGTCGTTTTGTCCTTACAGCACAAAGAACTACCTCCTCATTTACACCTTAAAGAACTCACTCCTCAAGTTGCGTGGGCAAATCTCCCCTTAGAGGTTTCAACCAAGTTGATGCCGTGGCCAGATCGGGGCAGACAACGCTATGCTGGGTTAAGTTCATTCGGATTTAGCGGCACGAATGCTCATGTGATTTTTGAGGAAGCCCCAATCCAAGAGCGTCTGCCTGCGGAAGTACAGCGCCCCCTTCATATCCTAACGTTGTCTGCTAAAAGCCCACAGGCTCTTAAACAATTAGCAAGCCGATTTGAAAAACACTTCGTTACTCACCCTTCTCAACAGTTCGAGGATGTCTGCTTTACTGCCAATACCGGACGTAATCATTTTTCCTGCCGCCTGTCTATCGTATCTGATTCATTAAGTCATACGCAAGCTGAATTAGCAGCATTTGTTACAGAAGAAAAATTTTCTGGAACAGTGCGGTTTCGTAAGCAGACAGAGAATCGGGCAAAAATTGCATTTTTGTTCACGGGTCAAGGTTCTCAGTACTTTGAAATGGGTTGTCATCTTTATAACACTCAATTGACATTTCGGAAAGTTCTTGATCAATGTAACGAAATCCTCAGCCCTTATCTTCAGCAGTCGTTACTCTCAGTGCTCTATTCTGCATCTAAAACGACACCATTGTTACACGAAACACAGTATGCACAACCAGCGTTATTTGCCTTGGAGTATGCCTTAAGCGAACTTTGGCGCTCATGGGGAGTTGTTCCTGAGGCAGTGATGGGTCATAGCGTTGGGGAGTATGTAGCGGCTTGCATAGCGGGAGTATTCAGTTTAGAAGATGGCTTAAAGTTAATTGCACAACGGGGACGATTAATGCAATCTTTGCCCCGAAATGGAATGATGGCAGCTACGCAAACTGATAAAGCCAAGGTGATGAAAGCACTTGCTTCATACAAAGGTTTGGTCTCTATCGCTGCAATTAACAGTCCTCAGCAAACTGTGATTTCCGGAGAATTTGCTGCAATGCAAGCAGTTATTGATGATTTGCGAGGGCAGCAAATTGCTGTCCAACCTTTGGAAGTTTCTCACGCTTTCCATTCTCCGCTCACGGAGACCATACTCAATGAGTTCCGACAAATTGCACAAAAAGTCAACTTCAGCGCCCCACAAATTTCTTTAGTTTCCAACCTCACAGGTCAGATTTTAGAACCTGGAAAGATTCTAGATGCTGAGTACTGGTGCGAGCATATTTGCAAGCCCGTCCAGTTTCTGGCTGGAATTCAATCACTAGCTGCAAACAACTATAAACTATTTGTCGAAGTAGGAGCAAACCCCACTCTCTCAAAATTAGGTAGGCAGTGCTTATCACAAGACGATGAAATTTGGTTGCCTTCTCTTGCACAAGGTCAAAATGACTGGCAAGTTCTACTAAAGAGTTTGAGTACTCTGTACTGTGAAGGTCAGGACATAGATTGGGTTGAATTTGATCGTGGTTATCCTCGTTACCGTCTTCCATTACCGACTTACCCTTTTGAAAGAGAGCACTACTGGTTTGAAGAATCACCTTCATCCCAATTCTACCCCTCTACCATTAAAAGCTCTTTCAATAAGAAGTCCAATCCCCGTATTCATCCTTTACTAGGACGGCATATATCCACTTTTGTTTCAACAGAAGGTGAAAAATGACAACATCCATAGTTATCCCCGAAATTAAATTTGAAGCTCAAATCAGTACATCCCATCACCCTTATTTGCAAGATCATCGAGTTCGCGGAAAGATCATTTTCCCGCTGACTGGTTATATAGAAATGGCCTTGGCAGCAGCATCAGAAATCTTTTACACAGTCAATCCTGTTGTTACAAAAATTGAGGTTAAAGAAGCGCTGGTTCTATCAGAAACAGAAACGCGTACTATTAAGTTAGTTATTTCTCCTCAAAGCTCTTCTAGACAAACGACTTTTGAGATTTTGAGTCAACATTGTGATTTTGATCGCCAGTTCAACCAGTGGACATTACACGTTAAGGGAGAGATCGCCGACAGCTTTACGACTGGTAACTCTTTGTTTGTGTCGTTAGCGTCCCTTGCAGATATCCAAGACCGCTGCTCTCAACCAATATCTTCTGCTAAGTTTTATGAAAGTTTACGTAGTCGGGGTATGGAGCATGGTCCTAGCTTTCAAGGAACCCAACAACTTTATTGTGGTGAAGGCGAAGCATTGGGTAAAATCCAGCTTCCTCCACTGCTAGAGGAAGAAGCAAATTTTTATCAAATCCACCCTGCTCTCCTTGATGCTTGTATTCAGGTTTTAGCACTTGCTCTCCCCTCAAATAGTTCCCCATTAGTGAGTGGTGTTACATATTTACCAAGCTATTTGGAAAAAGTGTGCATTTATCGTCCTGTTAGTATTCGAGTGTGGAGCTATGCTTGCCTTCGTCCAAATGTAGAAGCAAATCCAGATGCTTTTGAGGGAGATGTTTACTTATTTAATGAATTTGGAGAGGTCATTGTAGAAATTTTGGGTTTGCGGTTACAGCGATTTGAGGGCCTTGTACAAAATGCTGTTCCAAGCCATTTCAAGGATTGGCTGTATCAATTACAGTGGAAACCCAAACCAAAAACGACTCCAGAAAAGTCTATAAAGTCACTTGCAAGCGATCGCCCAGGCAAATGGTTAATTTTTGCAGAGAAGAACAGCGCTCTTGCTCAAGAATTAGCTATTTTATTGCAAGATCGAGGTCAAACCTGCACAATTGTTTCTCCTAGCGAAAGCTATGGCATTTCTTCAGAAAACCAACAAGCTTGGATGAATCCAGAGCGTTTTGAAGATTATCAGCAACTGCTCAATGATGTTTGTGGCGATCGCCAACAACCCTACGGAGTAGTTTATCTCTGGAGTTTAATCGCCGAAACCGCAACAAAAACCTCTGTCGCTTCATTAACAGCATCTCAAACGTTAGGATGTCAAAGTGTACTTTTGTTTTTACAAGCCTTAAGTACTATTGAATGGAAGTATGCACCTAAAATATGGCTAACTACCCGTGGTGCTCAACCAGTGACGGCAAAACTCACCGACATGAATGTAGCGCAATCACTTCTGTGGGGAATGGGTAAAGTCGTTGCCCTAGAGCATCCTGAATGGTTTGGTGGTTTAGTCGATTTAGATCCTGAAGCACCTGTGGAAGAAAGCTCTAGCTTATTTCAAACCATTTGGCAACCAGACGAAGAAAAGCAACTTGCTTTTCGACAAGGGCAATGTTATGTACCCCGCTTAAGTCGTCAACAAAGCTTTGAGCAACCTGTACACTCGCTTCAATGGCGTACTGATGCGAGCTATCTCATTACTGGAGGACTTGGTGATTTGGGGCTTCAAGTTGCTCGTTGGATGGTGCAGCAAGGAGCCAAAAACATACTGTTATTAGGACGTACAAAACTTCCCCCAACCTCTCATTGGAATCAAGTTGAAACAAGTAACCATATAGCAAATCGAATCAAAGCGATTCAAGAGTTAGAGTTAATGGGGGCAAACGTGCTTTATGCTGCGGTGGACATTGCTAACGAAGCAGAGTTATCCTCCTTTTTCAAACAGATTCAGCAAGATGGTTTGCCGCCAATTCGTGGTATATTTCATACAGCTGCACAGTTGCATGACAGTACCTTACTCAAGCTTGACACTGCTGCATTTACAGAAGTTTTGCGTCCTAAGGTTTTAGGAGCTTGGCTTTTGCATAATCTACTAGCAGATGCAGACCTTGACTTTTTTGTAATGTTCTCTTCAGCTGCTTCCTTATTGGGTTCCCTAGGTCAAACCAATTATACTGCTGCTAATGCCTTTCTTGATGCTTTTTCCCACTATCGATCTGCTCAGGGTCTACCTGCACTCAGCATTAATTGGGGAGCTTGGGCTGAAGTTGGTATGGCAACTCGCACAAGCCAAGCTGGACACTTTGACCCACGAGCACTAGGCAGCATGACAAATCAGCAGGGGTTGGAAGTACTTCAATATCTTCTTCAACAACAGATACCTCAAGTTGGTGTATTACCTATTGATTGGTCACAGTGGCAGAAAGCGTATCCAAATTTGAATCAGTCACCATTAGTTGCTGAACTTTTCAGCAAAACGCTGGATCAATTAAAAACAACAGAATCGGAAGCCCTGATACAGGAAGCTATTCTGGCAGCCGCACCACAGGAACAGCTGTCTCTGCTAGAAGATTTTGTACACAAGCAAGTTGCTAAAGTCTTGAGAGTTTTGCCCTCTAAACTTGATGTTCATTTACCTCTCAATCAATGTGGCTTAGATTCTCTCATGGCGGTGGAATTGAAAAACAGCCTTGAGACCACTTTAGGAGTTGCAGTTCCTCTGGTAAATTTCATTGAAGGGAACAGTATTGCACAGCTTAGTGTACAGATACTCGATCAGTTATTGGCAACGCACCTTAAAATAAATGGGCAAATTCAGGCAGGAAAGATCCTTGCAGAAATCGATCAACTGTCAGATTCAGAAGTGAACGAGCTTCTTATGCAATTAACATCAGAAGAAGAAAAGCAATGAGTATTTCCCAAAAAAATACCGACGATCTGCCGTCAGAAGAAAAGCGTGTTCTATTGGCAAAACTGCTACATAAAAAAGTTGCAACAGAGCAGGCAGAATTAAGAAAGCCTACAGATAAATTGGCTACAATAATACCACGTCCCGAACAACGCCACCAGTCGTTTCCACTGACAGAGATTCAGCAGGCTTACTGGATTGGTCGCATGGGAGCTTTTAAGGGAGGAAATGTAGCCATCCATGCTTATGTGGAAATTGAAAGTAGCCACCTGGATTTGAGCTTACTGAATATTGCTTGGCAGCGCTTAGTTAACCGTCATGATATGTTACGAGCCATTGTGCTACCTGATGGACAACAACAAATTCTGGCGCAAGTTCCTCCCTATGAAATAAAAGTTTTCGATCTGCGGAAGCAAGATAGTGCTACAGTCGATGCTCACTTGTTAGCTACTCGCGATCGCCTATCCCATCAGTTATTACCTGCTGACCAATGGCCTTTATTTGAGCTTTGTGCTTCTCGCTTGGATGATCGCCTCATCCGACTCCATATAAGTGTCGATGCTTTAAACATCGATATTGGAAGTTTTATGATCCTCATCCGGGAATGGATACAGTTCTATCAGGATATAAATGTACAACTACCTCCACTAGAACTATCCTACCGAGACTATGTTCAGGCTTTAGAAGCTCTACGCGATTCACCTGTGTACCAGCAGTCACTAGAGTATTGGCGATCACGCCTAGTAAACCTTCCTTCAACCCCCGATTTACCCTTTGTTCAACTTTCTGAAGGTCTAGACTATTCTCAATTTCGTCGCTTAAGTGCTCAATTAGACAAAGAAACCTGGCATCGGCTTAAAACCAGAGCTAGCCAAGCAGGGCTGACCCCCTCTGGAATATTACTAGCTGCTTACGCCGAAGTCTTAACAAGATGGAGCAAGAGTCCCCGCTTTACCCTGAACGTAACACTGTTTAATCGCCTTCCCATTCACCCGCAAGTAAATAGTATCTTGGGTGACTTTACTTCAATTATTCTGCTAGAAATAGACAACTCAACAACAGATACATTTGCTATCTTTGCTCAGCGAATTCAGAAACAGCTTTGGAGCGATCTTGAGCACCGTTATGTTAGTGGGGTTCAAGTGTTACGAGAGCTTACTCAGTTTTGGGGTCAAACTGGTGAAGCCATTATGCCGATTGTGTTCACTAGTGCTCTCGACTCAATTGGCAGCACTCAAGGTCTGAATGCACTATCTCAGTTAGGAGAAAAAGTCTATAGCATTAGCCAAACGCCTCAAGTTTGGTTAGATCATCAAGTGTTTGAAGAAGATGGAGTACTCTTATTTAATTGGGATGCTGTTGAAGCTATTTTTCCTGAAGGTTTACTTCAAGATATGTTCGACGCCTACTGTCGGTTGCTTCAGCATTTAGCAAACGATTCTAACAGTTGGTCAGAAGTCAGTATTTGCTTAAATCCTCCCACGCAACTCGAACAGATAGCAGTCCTCAATAGTGTTAAGGCCGATATACCTCACGAACTGCTGCACACTTTGTTTACCCAACAGGTGAATCAACAACCCAGCCATGCGGCAGTGGTAACAACCACTTTAACTCTTACTTACAAGGAACTGGATCGCCGTTCCCAGCAATTGGGTTGGCAATTACGTCATTGGGGTGCTCGTCCCAATACCTTAGTAGCTGTAGTCATGGAGAAGGGATGGGAGCAAATTGTAGCAGTCCTTGGTATCCTCAAATCTGGTGCTGCTTATCTTCCAATTGATCCTAACATTCCGCAAGAGCGCCTGTGGTTTCTACTAGAAAATGGGGAAGTTGAGTTTGTACTGACTCAATCTTGGTTAAACAATAAGATGAATTGGCCAGATCGCATTCGACCGCTCTGCATAGAGATGGAAAACTGGGAGGATTTTAACGATCAACTGCTTGAACCCATACAAAACCCAGAGGATTTAGCCTACGTTATCTATACATCTGGCTCTACAGGTCTCCCTAAGGGAGTTATGATTGAGCATCGCAGTGTTGTTAACAGAATAACTGATATAAAGCAACGCTTTGATATCAGCGCTCAAGACCGAGTTTTTGCTTTAACATCTCTGCATCACGACCTATCTGTCTACGATATATTTGGTGTTCTCACGACTGGTGGGACTTTGATTTTACCTGATGCTGCGTCAGTTCGCGATCCGTCCCACTGGGTAAAATTAATGCGGCAGGAAAAAGTGACGCTTTGGAATTCAGTCCCAGCATTTATGCAAATGTTGGTAGAGCATTTGGAACATATTGCTAATCCTGACGACGTTTTACCCCATTCTCTACGCTTAGCTATTTTATCTGGGGATTGGATTCCGCTAACATTGCCAGACAGGCTGAGATCCCTAATCCATAATGTTCAGGTGATTGGTGCGGGAGGTCCCACGGAAACAACAATCTGGGATATTTGCTACCCGATAGGAACCATTGAGCCCACTTGGAAAAGTATTCCTTACGGTCGGCCCCTGACTAATGCTTGTTATCATATTTTGGATGAAAAATTAAATGTCTGCCCGACTTGGGTGCCTGGAGAACTTTATATTGGCGGTGCAGGGTTGGCGCGAGGTTACTGGCGAGATCAAAAAAAGACGGAGGAAAAATTTATTCACCATCCCCATACGGGAGAACGTTTGTACAAAAGCGGAGATCTCGGTTGTCGCCTCCCAGATGGTAGTATTCAGTTTCTGGGAAGGAAAGACTTCCAGGTCAAACTACGTGGTCTTCGGGTTGAACTCGGTGAGATTGAAATGGCTTTGCAACAGCATCCTGCTGTACAGACCGCTGTCGTTGCAATGGTAGGTACTCCTGGTAACGAGCGTTTGCTTGCGTATGTTGTTCCCAAACAACAGCAATCACAAGCCAATGATATGCAGAATTTACTAAAGCAGAAACTGCCAGGAGAGTTTGATCCAGGTCAGATCAAAGATATTCTCCTCAATCCCGTTGAGCGTTTAGAATTTAAACTTAAGCAAGCAGGACTAAGACGGGATCTCAATAAATCTTACGTCCATCTCTCAAAACCTGAACTTAATGAAGCTCTCAAATCCAAGTATACTCAACGTCGTAGTCATCGAGATTTTCTGGATAGCCCAATTTCCATTCAGGAGTTTAGCAAGTTCTTAAGCTGCCTTTATAATATAGAGATTGATGCTTTACCGAAGTATCAGTATGCCTCTGCCGGAAGTTTGTATCCAGTACAGACTTATCTCTACATCAAGCCTAACCGAGTCGAAGGACTGTCAGCAGGAGTATACTATTATCACCCGAAACAGCATTCCCTTTTTCTACTTTCGGAGAGTAATCTCATTGATGGAGATGTCCACACTCAGGCGAATCGCGGTGCTTTCGAGGGGTCAGCATTTTCAATTTTTCTAATCGGACAACTCAATGCGATCGCTCCTATGTACGGAGAACTATCCAAAGAATTTTGCTTGCTTGAAGCTGGTTACATGGCTCAACTACTGATGAGTGCAGCACCTGCTTATGAAATTGGTCTTTGCCCAATAGGAGGACTGAATTTTGAACGCATTCGCCATCTCTTTGGATTAGAAGAAAGCCATGTTTTGCTTCATTCTCTAGTAGGCGGTGTCATTGATCCGCAACCCACTCAAAAACAATCACTTAATGGGCAGTCGTCGCGTTTCGCAGATTCTCCTTCTCCCCAAAACCTCAACAGCAATGATTCATTATCAGCCGATTTACAGAACTTTCTTCGGGAAAAACTACCCAATTATATGGTACCTTCAAATGTAGTTTTTCTAGAATCTCTTCCGCTAACATCTAACGGCAAAGTTGACCGCAAATCTCTCCCTAAGCCAGGAGAATTCGACCTAGAGAAGAAGGTGGACTATGTAGCGCCAAGCACTAAAATTGAGCGGATTCTCATGGAAATCGTGCAGGAAGTGCTACAGGTAGAACGCGTTGGTATCCATGATCATTTCTTTGATTTAGGTGCAAACTCCATACATATCGTTCAGATCCACAATAAACTACAAAAGACCTTTAACAAAGATATTTCAGTCGTTGAAATCTTCCAATATTCTACGCTAATTTCCTTAGCGCAATTCTTGAGCCAGGAAATAGGGGAGCAGCAGACTTTACAAACCGCTGATAAAAGAGCTGAAGCTCGCAAAGGTGCTAGAAGTCAGCGTAAGAAATCCAGTCAAAAGCATGGGTAAATAAGATAATCAAGGGCATTTGCATGAATGAAACTACATCTGAACTATTTGATTATTCTAACGAGATAGCTATTATTGGCATATCTGGTCGTTTTCCTGGTGCTAAAAACATTGATGAATTTTGGCAAAATTTACGGGATGGTGTTGAATCAATTTCTTTTTTCTCCGAACAAGAACTTGAGTCGGCTGGCGTAGATCCCAGCGATTTAGCTGACCCTAGGTATGTTAAAGCAGCATCTATAGTTGCAGATACTGATTTGTTTGACGCCTCATTTTTTGGTTTTAGTCCTAGAGAAGCAGAAATTACAGATCCCCAGCATCGTCTCTTTTTAGATTGTGCTTGGGAAGCTCTTGAAAATGCAGGCTATGATTCTGAATCTTACGAGGGTTCTATTGGTATCTATGCAGGTACCAGTATGAGCAGCTACCTGCTGTTCAATCTCTATCCTAATCATGACCTGATAAAATCTGTAGGAAAACTCCAAACTATTATTGGTAACGATAAAGACTACTTGGTTACCCGTGTCTCCTACAAATTAAATTTAAAAGGGCCTAGTGTGAGTGTTCAGACAGCTTGCTCATCATCACTAGTAGCTGTTCATTTGGCTTCTCAAAGCTTGCTAAATCATGAGTGTGATATGGCTTTGGCTGGTGGTGTAAGAATAACCTCACCCTCTAAAGCCGGCTACTTTTATGAAAAAGGTTCGATTCTCTCTCCTGATGGACATTGCAAAGCATTTGATGCTGATGCACAAGGAACTATTTTTGGCAATGGTGTGGGGATTGTTGTGTTAAAGCGGCTAGCTGATGCGATCGCCAATAATGATTCGATTTATGCTATTATCAAAGGGTCAGCAGTCAATAACGACGGCTCTTTAAAAATCGGCTATACAGCCCCTAGTGTCGAAGGTCAAGCAAAAGTAGTTGCAGAAGCCCTTGCTGTTGCAGAGGTCGATCCAGAAACAATCTCCTATATCGAAGCACACGGGACAGGAACTCCCCTAGGAGATCCGATTGAATTATCAACTCTGACTCAGGTTTTTCGCGCTAGTACCGAAGCAAAACAATTTTGTGCTATTGGTTCAGTCAAAACTAATGTTGGTCACTTGGAGGCTACAGCTGGCATCACCAGCCTAATCAAGACCATTTTAATGCTGAACCATAAATTAATTCCACCCAATCTACACTTCCAGCAACCTAACCCTCGGATTGATTTTGCCAATAGTCCCTTTTATGTCAACATCACATTGAAAGACTGGAAAGTCAGCAAAGGTGCTCGACGGGCTGGGGTTAGTTCTTTCGGAATTGGCGGTACAAATGCACACCTCATACTCGAAGAAGCTCCAGTCATTCCTGAATCCTCCTCAAAATCAAGGCCCTGGAAACTTTTACTCCTTTCTGCTAAAACTAGCTCTGCACTCGATACTGCAACGAAGAATTTGGTTACACATTTAAAACAGCATCCCGAACTTAATCTTGCGGATGTAGCCTACACCTATCAAGTAGGTCGGCGAGCTTTCAATTATAGACGTATGCTAGTTTGCCAAAGTCTCAATGATGCGGTAAATGCTTTAGAGTCACTGAATCCAGAACGAGTTTCGACACTCTACCAAGAGCGCAAGCAATACCCCATCATATTTATGTTTCCAGGCCAAGGTTCACAGTATGTGAATATGGCACTGGAACTGTATGAGCATGAATCAACTTTTCGTCAACAAGTCGATATCTGTGCAGAACTACTCAAGCCTCATTTAGGTTTAGATCTACGCTGTTTGCTATATCCAAGTGCAAAGGAGAGCAAAACAGCAACGCATCAACTTTGTCAAACTTCCATAGCACAACCCGCACTTTTCGTCATCGAATTTGCTCTAGCCAAATTATGGATGGAGTGGGGCATACAACCCAAGGCAATGATTGGTCATAGTCTGGGCGAATATGTAGCAGCATGTTTGGCTGATGTTTTTAGCTTAGAAGATGCTTTAGCTTTAGTAGCTGCCCGTGGTCAGTTAATGCAGCAGTTACCGAGCGGAGCTATGCTTACTGTGGCACTTTCAGAAGAGGAAGTACTACCGCTACTAGGAAGTAAACTTTCTTTAGCTGCAAGTAATGCTCCAAATCTTTGTGTAGTTTCAGGACTTAAAGATGATATTGATAGGCTAGAGAGCCAGCTAATTAACGAAGGCGTTACTTGCCGTCACCTCTACGTTTCCCATGCTTTTCATTCTAGTAGCATGGACATGATTTTAGGAACATTTACTCAGTTGGTCAGTAAAGTAAAATTGCATCCTCCTAAAATCCCCTATATTTCTAATGTGACTGGTACCTGGATTACTACTACAGAGGCAACAGATCCTAATTATTGGAGCAAGCATCTACGGCAAACAGTACAGTTTATGAAAGGGATACGAGAGCTGACCGAAGCACAGAATAGCATCTTGTTAGAGGTTGGTCCAGGATCGACATTAAATGCACTAGCTAAGTTAACTTTAGAGAAATCGGCAGCGTCAGATGTACTGTGTTCGATGCGTCATCCCAATAATACGCAATCAGACATAGCATTTTTGCTAGGTACATTAGGTCAACTTTGGCTGCGAGCAATCAAAATCAATTGGTCTGCATTTTATGCTCACGAACAACATCGCCGCCTTCCATTACCAACTTATCCATTTGAGCGTCAGCGATATTGGGTTGACCCACCACTGGCTATTACTCAACACACTCAGCTTGAAACACAACAAAAAACAGAACATTTTCATTCAACAGAGATACCTCAAACTTTACTACATTCAAGACCCTGCTTACCAAATAATTATATTGCACCAACCAACGAAATTGAGCAAACAATAGCCCAAATCTGGCAAAAATTACTGGGGATTGAGCAAATAGGTATTCATGATAATTTCTTCGATTTAGGAGGTAATTCTTTGATAGCTACTCAGCTAACCTCTCAACTGCTGAGTGTTTTTGAAATTGAACTGCCCCAGCGATGCTTATTTGAAGCACCGACTGTGGCTAAATTAGCTGAAGTAGTTCAAACTATTCAGAGTCAAGACACAACTGCTGAATCAGTAATTTCTCCTATCGATCTTGAAAAAGAAGCTGTTTTAGATGCTACCATTAAACCTCAGGGAATTTTTGTTGAGCCAGTAACAACTAAGCTAGATAATTTTCTTTTGACTGGAGCGACAGGTTTTTTAGGAGCATTCCTACTGTATGAGATTCTGCAACAGACTGAAGCAAATGTTTACTGTTTAGTCCGCTCAAGTAATATTAAAGAAGGTAAGCAGAGAATTCAGAGAAATCTAGAATCTTATGAGCTTTGGCGACACGATTTTAGCCCTAGAATCATTCCAGTCATTGGTGATTTATCAAAATCATTTCTAGGGCTTTCATCGCAGGAATATCAAAAGATGGCAAACCAAATTGATGCCATTTACCATAATGGTGCAACTGTTAATTTTACTTCTCCATACAGCTTACTCAAATCAAGCAATGTTTTGGGAACTCAAGAAGTTCTGAGATTGGCTGCTCTAGTTAAGATAAAACCTGTACATTTCACCTCTACAATTGCTGTATTTGAATCAGTCACTTTTGCTGAATTTCAAGTGATTGGAGAAGAGTATGACCTCAACCGCGTTCAAGGTCTATTTAGAGGTTATGCCCAAAGCAAGTGGGTTGCCGAAAAATTTATCATGGAAGCAAATTGTAGAGGAATTCCTACTTCTATATATAGACCAGGAAATATAGCAGGTCATAGCCAAAAGGGCGTCGGTAACACAGATGATTTTATTTGGAGAATGATGAAAGGGTGTATCCAACTAGGTAGCGTCCCAGATGTAGATACCTTAGTAGATATAAGCCCTGTAGATTATGTAAGTAGTTCTATTGTTTATCTTTCAAGACAGAAAGATTCGCTAGGAAAAACATTTCATTTAGTCAATCCTTATCCTACCAAATGGAATGACATTGTTGATTGGATGAAATCTTTTGGTTATCCTCTTGAAAAGAAGTCATATAATCAGTGGCAACAAGAACTAGTCAAAAATATTCATCAATCTGAAAATAATGCTTTGTATCCACTAGCCTCTCTTTTCTTCGGAACTGGAAATACATCTCATCAGGAAGTATCTGAACAAATGAAAAGACCCAAACTTGATTGTCAAAATACTATGAGAGTTTTAGCAAATTCTCATATTTCCTGTCCCCCCGTAAATGGAGAGTTACTTGAAACTTATTTTTCCTATTTTATCCGCAGCGGGTTTCTCAATCCTCCATCTCCAATTGAGAACGACACACTTAGTTTCTCCATGAAGTGAAGTGTGTATTGAAGTGCAAATGTTTTTAATTTAGTAAAAAGGAATTTTCCATGACAACCTCAGTTTTATTAACTAAAAAGTCTGCTTGGTCTTTTTTCTATCGGTTTGGTCTTTTTGATCCCGTCATCCCAATCAATTACGATCTCTCAATCAAAGGTGCTTTTGAAGCATTAGCGCCAAAGCCAACGAACCGAGTACTTGATGTCGGGTGTGGTAATGGCCGCCTGTTCTATCATGCTCGCTCGTGGTTAGCTGAGGGTGGGCGTTTAGTTGGGGTAGAACTGAGTAAAGGTGGAGCTGAGTCAGCACGGTATAGAACCGAGCAACTTGGGTTTGCAGACCAGATTACTGTTAAGCAGGGTGATATGCGTCAGCTAAAAGAGCTTGAGTTAGGAGTTTTTGATGGTGCAGTCTCTCACTTTTCCATCTATATGCTCCAGACCCAACCTGAAAGACAAGCAGCGGTTAAACAGGTTGGCAATTTGCTAAAGCCTGGAGCAAAATTTGTGTTTGCTGTACCCAGCGAAACTTGGTCTGTTCGAGAAATTTTCGCCGATGCTTGCCAAGTGGAATCAAAACGCAGTGACATCAACTGGTTGCACAGTGCTTTCCGCCAGTGGGTAGTCTATCCAATGACTGCCATTGGATTTCGCGATCTTGAAAAAGGACTCGATGAAGATCTTTTCCATAGATACACACCCGAAGAAATTACCGAACATCTAACAAAAGGAGGATTTGAGGATATACAAATTGAGCGTATTTATGGCGGCAACGGCTATCGTGCTGTAGCTAGAAAGATTTGAAAAAACCTTGAGCTAATTTAGTACTCAACCACATTAATTTTGATAGGTAAACCATTTTTAAGCTTATCCTTTCTTCCTCTGCGTTCTCTGCACCTCTGCGGTTTTTTATTTAACCCCTCAAAATTAATGCGACGAACCACTAGTGGTCTGGCAAGACATCTTTGCTAGGTAAACCATTTTTTAGACTCATCTTCTTTTCCTCTTCCTTCGCGTTCTTCGTGTCTTTGCGGTTCGTTCCTTACCCATCAAAGTTAGGTTGTCAGACCACTAGTATTCCACCACACCAACTTTGCAGAGTTTGTAGTAAGGGCTTTAGCCCTTAAAGTAGTTATAAAAGAGGACTAAAGTCCTGACTACGAACGTCGCTTTACCTAGCATACTTTGTGTGGCGGACTACTAGTAGTCTGGCAAGGGAACTTTGATGGGTAAGACGGGTGGATATTAGAAAAGCTTCTTGTTCACCATTTAACTTTAGTTGTTTTGGTGGATGAGGGCGATCTTGTACTGATACCGATTATTGGTAAGCTACTTCCACAGTTTGGAGGATGGCACTATGGTAAAAAAAGACATCGTAGACTTAAATGAGGCTGAGATTTCTCAACTGGGATCGCTAACTAAGACTGTTAAGCATAAGGCACGAAGCATCACCCGCGCGAACATTAGCACTAGTAATATTGAGTACACAAATCAATGAGGTTTCATTAATGAAAGCGTTTGATTACTGGCATCCTATTTTGCGAACAAAGGATCTGAAGCGTAAGCCAGTTAGCGTGAATTTTTGTGGAAGAGAAGTAGTTCTCTTTCGAGGTCAAGATGGAACATTGGCAGCCTTGGAAGATTGTTGTCCACATCGTAGAATGCGATTGAGCAAAGGTAAAGTCAAGGGGAATCGTCTAGTTTGCCCCTATCATGGTTGGAGCTATGATCAAAGCGGCAAAGGAATTAGTCCCAGCACATCAGCACTCTATCCATGCGTCAAATCTTACGAAGTCACTGAGCGCTGCTGTGCAATTTGGGTGAAGGAACACGGATCCACTGCTGAATTACCGACGCTCGCTAAACCCGGACTTCACCATGTATGTACTTTGCATTACCATATTCGAGCACCTCTGGAATTAGTAGTAGACAACTTCTGTGAAATTGAGCATAGTTGCACAACTCATATCCTCCTTGGACATGACTTAGAAGCAATATCCCTAGTTGAAAGTCGTATTGAAACTACTGATGATGCAGTGCGAATTATTAATAAGGGACCACAGAAGAAGATGCCTAGGTTGTTAGAGTACCTCCTTGGTTACAAGCGTGGTGATTTGTTTGTGGGCGAACTAGAAATTCTTTTTTCTCCGGTACGCGTCAATATAAGAAATTACTGGACTTCCTCTAATGCTTCTGAATGTCGGAAACGAGAGGCACAAGGTACTGTAGTTTTTAATCCAGTAAATGATCAAGAAACAGAAATAATGTTATTTTCCTTTATGTCTCAAGAATTATCTGTATTTAGTCGTCTCCTAAATCCTTTAGCAACCTTTTTACTGGACTTTGAAACAAGATTAGATCAAAAAATGCTGGAAGGAATAGCTGACAAGGATACAAAGCTTACAGGAGTACAGCTAGGCCGTTTTGATAAACCACTGGGACTCACTCGTGAACGCATAAAACGTCTGTACTGGCAAAGGGATTTTACTCCACTACCTTAATGAAAAGCCAGAATCAAGGTAATCATAATATGGTTCGCGTCTTCCCAGTCGGCGTAGATATAACATAGACACTGTTGGCGAAATATTTCTTAAGTGCGATTCGTTCTAAGGTGAATCCATAACCTTAGATGAACTTTTAGGGTTAAAACCTAGGACTTACGCATTGACAAGGTTGCCAAAAAGTACAGTAAGCGAAAACAAGGAAATTTTCAGGCGATCGCTAATTAACAGGGACACGTTCAAGACCGATAATACTTATGTTGTCTTGATGATATAGGGTTAGAGCTATCAGAGCAACTACTAAGGCATCAACAACCAAATGTGATTTGGACACGTATACTCTGTTCTTACTGGCAGAGTCAAAATATCCGGGTTGTAAGCGCTTGGCAGAGATTTTAGAAGGAATGTCTCATGATAGCGTCAATAGATTTTTATTGAGAGAACGTTATGAACCGAAAGATTTATTTTTGGAAGTAAGACCGCATCTTAATTTAACAGGTGGGACTTTAAGTGGAGACGATACAGTTATTGATAAACCTTATAGTGACCCGCTATTAACAGAATTAATTGGTTATTTTTGGTCAGGTAAACATCACCGTGTAGTTAAAGGTATTCAGTATCAATAATAATGACACCTAACATTAATCTTTTCTCCCCAGTACAGCTTGGGCCTTACACATTACTAAATCGAATTGTAATGGCTCCACTAACCCGGAATCGAGCTGGCATTAGAAATACTCCTGGGCTATTGAACGCAACTTACTATGAGCAACGAGTTTCGGCAGGCCTGATCGTTACTGAAGCTACACAAGTATCACCTCAGGGTGTTGGTTATCCTAACACTCCAGGTATTCATTCTCAAGAACAAATTGCTTGTTGGCGACTAGTTACAGATGCTATCCATGCTCGTGGAGGACATATATTTTTACAACTCTGGCATGCTGGAAGGATTTCTCACCCATCTTTGCAATTAGAGGGAGAATTACCCGTTGCTCCTTCTGCGATTGCACCAAAAGGTGAAATTATGACTTCTGAGGGTCTACAACCTTTTGTAACACCCCGTAGCCTAGAGATAGAAGAAATTTCAGGAATTGTTGAACAATTTCGGCTGGCAGCTAAAAACGCTATGGACGCTGGATTTGATGGAGTTGAGATTCATAGCGCAACTGGTTACTTGTTAGATCAATTTATTCAAGATAACTCTAATCAACGAACAGATAAATATGGAGGTTCAATTGAGAACCGTGTCCGACTCTTGCTTGAAGTAACCGAAGCTGTTACAAGCATCTGGGATAGAGATCGGACTGGCATTCGTTTGTCGCCCAATAGCACTTACAACGATATGTACGACTCCGACCCAGTGGCTACATTTAGCTACATAGCTCGTGCTCTCAACGATCTTGATGTGGCTTATCTTCATATTGTTGAACCTATTGTTGAAAATGATGTTCCCTTTTATGACAACGAAAGTGGTCTACGAGTCAGTAGCTTTCGGAAAATATTTAAGGGAACATTAATTTCAGGAGGTGGCTATGATCGTGCAAAAGGAGATGCTATCTTAGCTAAGGGGGATGCTGATCTGATATCCTACGGTAGGCTCTTTATTGCTAATCCAGACTTGCCTGAGCGTTTTGCTAAAAATGCTCGATTAAACAAGCCAGATCCTTCAACATTTTATGGTGGAGGAGAAGTTGGCTACATTGACTATCCTAGCCTTGAAGAAGTATTGTCAATTTAAAGAATTTGTCTTAGCTGATACTGTGAGCAAATCCAAGGTAGTAGCACGTCTAGTCTAGTTCCCGGTGCGAAACTCCAAACCCTTACGGCGATGATATACATCAAATATAAGGGCACCCACCCAAAACTTGAGCAGGAAATATATAGTATATTAGAACTAAGAAAGTCACTAAGGTAATCAAGGATGCTTGAGCCTACAACACTTGAGGGGACGATCAGCAGAAAAAATAAATTGATGATGGCGATTTTATCTTCTTCAAATCTCTTGGCATAAAAATGATGAGTGAATCTCAATCAAAGATGAATTTTTGAGCAAATTTTAATAGTTAATTGAATAGAAGTTAGGACCAGCCCTTTCAAGGTCTTGTAATTTCCCTCAAACTATAGTTAGTTGAAAAAATATAGTTGCAAGAGAGGGAATAGCTAGAATGGTTCTAGGTCAAGTGTTTGAGCGTTTTGTAGAAGAAAGTCCGGTTTCAGTAATGGTTCGCTGACTTCTCGAAACAATTTTATGTCCTGAGAAACTTGACGAGCTATTTGAGAAAAGCACCAAAACTCAATACACAAAAGAATTACTGTTCTCTACGGTAGTGGAGATGATGAATACAGTAGCTTGTGGGATTAGACCTTCAATTCATGCTGCATATCAAGCTAAAGCATCGCAAATAAACGTTTCGGTTACTTCAGTCTATAACAAGCTAAATGCAATGGAGCCTAATGTCAGTGCTGAATTAGTGAGGAATACGGGAGCTTCAATGGAAGCGATTATTCGTCATTTAAATGGAAGCTTACCCGATTGGCTACCTGGTTATCGGCTCAAAATTTTAGATGGTAATGCAATAGCGGCAAGTGAACATCGTCTAAAACCTCTTCGCAACTGTAACAGCGCGCCTTTACCAGGGCAATCATTGGTGGTACTTGACCCATCTCTAATGCTGGCAATTGATGTTTTTCCTTGTGAAGATGCTCATGCTCAAGAACGTTCCCTACTACATAAAGTTTTGACCACAATCGAAGAAGATGATGTGTGGATCGCTGACCGAAATTTCTGCACTTTGAACTTTTTGAGTGGTATCGTAGCTCGAAAAGGCTATTTCATTATCCGAGAGCATCAATGTTTTCCTTGGTATGATGCCTCAGAATTTCGCCATATTGGTTCAGTAGAAGGAGGAACAGTATTTGAACAAACTGTTAAAGTCAGTGATGATGAGGGCTATCTATCAAATATTCGGCGTATCAAAGTAATTTTAGATGAAACTACCCGTGATGGAGACTCAGAAATCTTTATCCTGACTAATCTTTCTACGGAGGTTGCCAATGCTTTAGTTGTGGCTCAAATCTACCGTAAACGCTGGAAGATTGAAACTTTATTCCAGATTTTAACTGAAATATTTAATTGTGAAATTAAGACCCTTGGTTATCCTAAAGCTGCTCTGTTTGCTTTTTGCGTTGCCTTAGTTTCCTACAACATCCTTTCTGTTATCCTAGCTGCTCTGAGAAGTATTCATGGCATTCAAAAAATTGAGCAAGAAGTGTCAAGCTATTATTTAGCTGATGAAATCAAGGGAACTTATCGTGGCATGATGATTGCTATTCCCCCAAAGGAATGGAAGGTTTTTGCAAAAATGAATCTCATTGAACTGAAGAACGTACTTCAAGATTTGGCAGCTAACGTTAATTTAGTTGTTTTTGCGTCCCATCCTCGCGCACCAAAAAAGACAAGAAGGACACTAAAACGCACTCGTCCTTCCAAAAGACCTCATGTTTCTACAGCTAAAATTCTATCCCGAAAATAATCCAAAAACAGACACCTTGAAAGGGCTGGTCCTAGAAGTATGTTTTTGAGTAGTACAGGTTTGCAGGCTCGCTCGATGTCCGAAGTTTTATATCTGAATTTTTTCAGCAGTTTCGCACCGGGGACTAGTCTAATTTGTTGGGTACAAATTAATCGATTGATTGATCTGTTTTCTTTCTCCCCTGCAGCCTCAACCCAAGATTTTAAGGTGGACGCGGTAGTAGGGTGATCGCTAGCGGAGGTAGGGTATGCGCGGAACCAGACTATAGCTCCAACTACAATTTAAGGTTTTCAGCAGTTCGCCAACAGTGTCTTCGCTACTTTTAACCTACTCTAACCTTGTAGATTACAAAAGGAGACTTCATAATGTCGTCTACAGATGTCAGAACGAGTTTTACAAACCGTAGTTCAGGACTCAAAACAATCCCCTCTGTTCACACATACAATCCTTTAGGCAGTACCCTCGCTTTTCAGCGCGATCCCTTAGGTTTTCTTTCGAGAATCGTTCACCAATACGGCGATATAGTCCAGTTTCGCCTACTTACAATACCAATGATTGTCATTAACCACCCTGAGTATTTCAAGCGAGTCTTGGTAGACAACAACCAGAACTACGACAAAGATGCTTTTCTCTTTAAGGTGGTCAGACCAGTTCTTAGAAATGGTCTTATTGGTAATCCTGGAGGTGAAAGCTGGCTTCGCCAGCGCCGACTGATGCAACCAGCCTTCCATCGCCAAAGTATTGCTAAGTTTGCGGAGAACATGACCAGTAAGACGCTAGAAATGCTACAACGCTGGAAACAAAAAGTAGCTCAAGGTCGAGTTATTAATGTAACAGATGAGATGGGGAATCTCGCGTTACAAATCGTGAACAAATCTCTCTTTAGCGTAGATGTTGGTGACAAAGTACGTATATTTGAGCAGGCATTTACAGAGGCAAACACTATTCTTGGTGCTTTTGCTCGTTTTCCATTCCCACCACTGAGTGTACCGACACTGTCTCATCGTCAGCTAAGAGCAGCAATACGAAGCTTAGATGAGTTTGTTTCGCTTGTCATTCACCAGCGTCTTCAAAGCAAAGAAAATTATGATGATTTGCTTTCTATGCTAATGCACGCCGTTGATGAGGAGACGGGAGAGGGTATGAGCATCGAACAACTGCATCATGAAGTTTTGAACATAATGGTGGGGGCATATGAAACGACAACCAATACACTTTCATGGATCTGGTATCTCTTGGCTCAACATCATGACGTAGAACAGCGGCTCCATACTGAACTCGACACCGTATTGGCAGGTCGCGTACCAACAATTGACGATATTCCCCACCTCCCCTACACTCGAATGATTATTGACGAAACGCTACGACTTTACTCACCGGCGTGGCAAACTATGCGTCGAGCGCGAGAGGAGGATAAGATCAATGGGTATTATATACCTGCACATGCTATCATTTTCTTAAACCACCATACGTTACACCGACATCCAAATTTTTGGGACGATCCTGAACGGTTTGCTCCTGAGCGTTTCTCTCCTGAACAAATTGCCAAGCGTCCACGTTACACCTATATTCCCTTCAGTAGTGGACCTCGTACCTGTATTGGTAATAATTTTGCACTAACAGAAATCCAGTTGATTCTTTCGACGATAGCACAACACTATCGCTTAGTTCTGCTTTCTGGATATCCTCCAGTAGAGAAATTGGCATTGATCTCGTTGCATCCAAAGAATGGCGTTCGTGTGAGATTAGAACACAGATGAGATAACACCGGATGCATGACATACCTAAAGCAACTTGTGACGAACGCACAATAGAGCATCATGGAGACAGTAATAATACCTGCAACATTCTGCCCTTTTGCACCACAGATCAATCCCCATGTTGAAGCAGCACAACTGCACTTGTCCAAGTGGGTGCAATCTTTTAATTTGGTACAGAACAAGACCGCACGACAACGTTTCATGCGAGCAAACTTTGCCTGGTTTGCTGCTTGTACTTACCCAAGTGCAGACGTTCATAATCTTTCCCTGGTCAGTGATTGGTTTGCGTGGTTATTCCTTATCGATGACCAGTTGGACGATGGTATCACTGGGAGGCAACTAGAGCAAGTGCAAAAGGTTATGGCTGAACTCCTCTCTGTCTTAGATGATATAAACACGTCCCCTCTTCTTTCGCCTCATTCTGCACACAGTTCTATTGCCATTGCATCACTTACTGATTTATGGCAACGAACATTTCTACAATCCAATGCTATCTGGCGTCAGCGCTTTTTTCGTCATGTTAGTAATTGTTTTGCCGCTGCCTGCTGGGAAGCACAAAACCGCGTTCAAGGTATCATTCCAAATGAGATTGCATACATTAAAAAACGGCGGGATACAGGAGCCATTTACATATGTTTGGATCTAATTGAAATAGTTGAGCATATTGATCTACCTTTATATGTGTACAACAGCCATATGTTTCAGCAGATTTTGGAAGCGACAAGTAATGTAATATGCTGGTGCAATGATATTTACTCTTTAGAAAAAGAAAAGTATCTTAATGAGCATCATAATCTCGTGTTAGTGGTACAATATACTCACCGTATCACGCAGCAAGAAGCGATAAACTATGTGAGTGACCTGATCTCTGCAGAAGTTCGACTGTTTTTGAACCTGGAACAACAGGTGTTGGCACTCTTTCCTATGTATACTCAGGATTTACAAAAGTATTTAGCTGGCATGAAATCGTGGATGCGTGGGAATCTGGATTGGTCAAGTCAAACAAAACGCTACAACTATTTGGCGAAAATAGTACCATCTGAGACAGTGGATTACCTTGAGAAGATTCTAAGTACAGCCCCAGGGTTAGCGCATCTCAAACGCTATTGACAGGTGGATTCTAGGAGAGAGTTGAGTTTGGGAGAGCCGCCGCAAAGACGGAAAGCATATACTGATCATTCATAGCGGCTCGCCGAGACTTTTGGCGAATACTGCGGCAGAAAGATGATTCTCGTTCTAAGGCATTGAGAGCAATGCGAAGGAGCAAAGCAAAATTCTGTGGACTGTGCAGAGAACGAATCCGACATTCATCCAAGTCGGCTTGTCAATAGGATTTGAGACGCGCTAGCCCTGGAGTTGTAACACAATCAAAAAAGATTTTATTCATAGCGGACAATTTGATAGAGCAATTTAGTAACACAAGGCAAAAGGCAAGAGTAAAGTTGAAATGAAACCCCTAATTTATAGCCATAATAAACAATACCTTGAAGGCTTACTGTCTGAACTCTGTAACTTCCACATGGAAGGTTTTCAAATTTGTAAAAACTGGCTTAAACCCCGTACTGGTAGTCCTCTAAACAACGAAGATATTCAACAATATCAACAAATTTTAATGATACTGAAGGAGATAGTTCAGCTAATGGAAGAAATAAAAATAGGCATTCAGCTTAACCAGTTAAAGAATATGAAAGTTTTTGAAAAAGTACAAGTAATTGTTGCAGAAAAGTTAGGAATCGAGCCGGAGCAAGCTGTTTGTATAGCAAATTATACATACGATTTAAATATTGATTCTTTAGATACATTAGAAATAGTTGCGGCTCTAGAACAAGCTTTCAACATCCAAATTCCTAATCAAGTTGCTTCAGCACCTTTAACGTTACAAAAAATCGTCAGTTATATTCAGTCAAAAAGTTGAGTTGCTCATTTAATTGGGGGTGAGATCAGCGATATCCTTTTCTGCTGCATCAAAAAAAGGTTCTTAGCAACTTTTGGTGATCTTGGTTGGGGCAAGGCAGAGGGCAGAAGGCAGAAGGAGGAAAGATATAATTGAGGTACTTCAAACTTGGTTCCATCAAACATTTCTAGAATAAGCCTCAAACATTATGATGTCGGTGCTAGGTCACCTAAGCTGCTACGCAGCTAAATTGAATAAACAGCGTTACCTTTATTTTTAATCTTGCGGTCCCATTGAATAATAAGACCTCCTTGGTTTAGTAATTGATTTAATAATTCTTCTAGCTACTCCACTGATTCAAATAATCTATGAGCTATATATTATGAGTGCTGAGTGCCAAACTAATTCAATTAAATTATAATCTGGACTATATGGTGGCAAGAATTCCAAAATAATGTTTGGCATTTCTTTCTCTATTTTTTCTAAAATGTCGGTTCTTGCGTACTTAGCGTGCTAAATTAATATTATAGTGCCAAGAAAGTAAAGCTCTAATTTCAAAATTGCGAAAATTCTCACATCTTGCACCTGGAAAGATGAATGTCAAAACCACAACTACGTGCAAGGTGAGCAAGGCGTTGAATATTAAGTAAAAGAAGATACACAACTATGTGAGAAAAAATAGACTCAAGGGCAGTTTGTGCAGCTTGTCCCCAATCAGGTGGTGATTCAGGCTGAATATGCAGATAAGTCCAATGAGCAATAAGGTAAGCTGTCAAAGAAAGAATAAGCCAGCGATACATACCCAGCAGAGTTGCTTGCCCAAAGCGATGCAAACCAAAACGATGCTTTGCGGTTTTGAACCATCCCTCAATCTGCCATCGACGCTTACCCCACCACTTGAGAGTAGAAGCTTTAATTGGGCGGGTAGACAAAACAAAACGTTTTTCTAGCTTGCCGTTATCGCGCTTTAAGTAATACCAAGAAACAGTAACAGGAAAGTTTAAGCCAACTAAATAAACCTGTTGTCCTTGTTGGTGTAAATGTCTTAAAAGTCTACCGTCAGCTAACTTACGACTAATAGCTACACCTGTAATAGCATGATATTTAAGCTTGCGTATACCCTCAAGAAATTCTATACTGCCGAAGGCTGTATCAGCTAAAATAATTGTCTGGAAGCGTTTAGTTAAAGATTGAGGTAAACGTTTAACCAGTTTCAGTCCAAGCTGTGCAGGTGATGGAGTTCCCTTACCTCTCCAAACACGGAAGCTCCAAGGAATACGGCATCTTCCTATGACTAAATAAACCACTACCAGATGTAGTCCACGCTTACCGTTATAGACTTTAATTAAATCATTAAAGTCTTTGAATTTACCGCGTTTCTCAAGAGTTGTTAGATCAATTATTACTTGTAAAAATGGTTTGCGTCCTTTGCCTGATAACGCTAACACTTTTAAAACTGTTTCTAATGCATAGGAGCGTATAACACGAATCATCTGCCTAGTTGACCAAGAATTGATATTTAAAAATCGGCTAATAGCACTGGGGGATTTTGTCTGGCTATGTTCAGGTAATGGATGTCCTTGTGCCTCTAAGAATAACGCCAGCATCGCTTTTAGGTTATCTTTTTGGTACTGTGTCGGCATCAGTTCTTTGAGGGTGTAAACTAAGTCTTGGGCGTGTGCAAGCATTGGAAAGTGCTTTATAACGATATATATTTCACGCCTTTTCTCTCATGTTTTGAGTTTCATAGGCAAACATATCCATGTCTTGGGTAAAAAAGTAACCGCCGACGGGAAATCTTGCTATCTCTGTAATATTACGTTTATTCTGTTTTATTTATAACCCACATTCCGCACTTCAATATGTAGTATTCTATGCTACACTAGAACTCTCTGGTGCGAGTAAATAAAAATACTCATAAGCTTTAAGTAAGTCAGTATTAAGAATTAGCCGGGGAGTTACAAACTATACAGTGATTGCATAGACTATGAATACTTAGTTTCAAGCTTTTTAGAAAACTCAATATACATTGTTTTATCGTTTATCGTGCCAAATTACTTAGATACCAAAAGTGAGACAATCAAAAAAACTCAAAAATATTTTAGAGAGAAAAAATGTCTCCAACATCAAAAGCAGAAATTAAAAATATCGATCATCTAGGAATAGTAGCTGGGCTAATTGATGAAATAGGAATAGTTGAAATAATTAATTCTAAATTAGGGATAGACCCTCGTGAGAAAGTTGCAGCGGGAATATTAGTGAAAGCTATTTTAATTAATGGATTAGGATTTGTATCAAGACCTTTATATTTATTTAGTCAGTTTTTTCAAGATAAAGGAATCGAAATATTATTGGAAGAAGGTGTAAAAAGTGAATATATAAATGACGATAAAATTGGAAGAGTCATGGACAAATTATATAAATATGGATTGAATAATCTATTTATAGAAATTGGATTATCAGTGATTAAAAATTTTAATATAGATACAAAATATTCACATTTGGATGCTACATCATTTCATCTACATGGAGAATATAAAAGTGATGAAAATAAAGATAAAGGTAAGGATTCAGGTGTGAGGTAGTTGACAGGGGTAATGTTCATGCGAGAACATCTGTAACATGAGTAAGGAAATGCCAGGACAGCAAAGCGATGAAGAACTTTACCAATTGTCTACTGAAGAATTGGTAGAAATCATCAAG
>NZ_JBHFLM010000022.1:0-11636 GCF_041928655.1 Pelatocladus sp. BLCC-F211
AACGCCTTGCGGCAGCTTTCATGAGGCAGTGCGTTGGACGGGTTTCCCGGCTTGAAGCACCTGCCGTCCCCTTGCCTGAAGTACGAAATACGGCGCTGTGCGCCTGTTCCTCAAGGGTTTTCAGCTAGCCTTTCTTATAAAGTCTCACCTCTTCCCTTTTCTTTACTCAAATCCAAATCGCTATAACTTAAATACTACTGAAAGGTTATTTGCTGGCATTTGATAAATATTGAGTAAACTGAGACTGTTTCTACTAGCTGCTATAACAACATCTTCAAGATTACGCACGCCCCATTCTGGATTTTGGGCGCGTAGAGATTGATCAAAAGCAGCATTACTTGGGGCAGTGTGTTTGCCATTTCGTTTGAACGGCCCATAGAAGTACAGGATACCACCAGATGGAAGAATGCGACTAGCACCCGCCATTAGTCCCAAACAAGCAGCCCAAGGTGAAATGTGGATCATGTTGATGTTGACTATGGCTGTAATTGGCGAAGTAGTAAATAATGCTTCTTTCTCTACCATCCAGACTGACTCACGTACATCAATCTCTAAAGGTGGCTGAAGACTTTCACAGGGTAAATGTTTACTCCAAGCAGCGATACTAGCACGGTGTAGAGGATTGGGGTCAGAAGGTATCCATTGACGAGGAGACAGACGAGGAGCAAAATACACCGCATGTTCTCCAGTACCGCTAGCAATTTCTAATACACTGCCTGTTGCGGGTAATACTTGCGTGAGTACTTCTAGAATTGGTTCACGATTGCGCTGTGTAGCTGGGGCGTATTGTCGTGCGTCTTGTGGTGTGTTCATCAGGCTGTTGTAATTTTCCGGCTTTTTATTCTATTTTGTAGATTGGCAGTTGGACTGTAAATGTGGCTCCTTGACCGATTCCCTCACTAGTAGCATAAACATGACCATGGTGTAGTTCAACCAAATGATGAACAATAGCCAGTCCTAATCCCAATCCCCCATATTTTCTGGTTGTAGTACCATCTGCTTGGCGAAAGCGATCGAACACATAAGGTAAAAATTCGCAACTGATACCTTGTCCTGTATCAGTAACTGTAATTTGGGCTAAGGAGTCAATTTGCTGAAGCCAAACCTGCACTTGACCAGTAGGAGGAGTAAATTTAATCGCATTAGACAGGAGATTAGAGACAATTTGCTGCAAGCGTTCTGCATCGCCCATGACTGGACTGATGAAAGGACTAAGCATGGACTCTATTTGAATTGACTTGGCCTGAGCTTGTGGTTGTATGTCTTCAATTGCAGCATGAACGATTGGAACTAGGTAAAGAGGTTGTAACTCCAAACGCAGCTTGTTCTGAATGATCATGGAAACATCAAGGATATCCTCAATCAATTTTTTCTGCTGTCTGGCGTTACGTTCAATTGTTTCTAAAGCTTTGGTGGCGATCACTTCATTCAATTGTCGATTTCTAAGTATCTGCGCCCAACCCAACATAGAGTTAAGCGGTGTACGAAGTTCGTGAGAAACGACAGCTAAGAATTCATCCTTGAGGCGATTTGCTTTCTCAGCTTCTTCTCTAGCTGCTTGCTCTTGGCGTATTAGTTGTTTACGTTCTTCTTCAACTTGTCGGCGTTCAGTTGTATCGCGCCAAGTCACAACTACCCCATCCCCAAACTTCACAGCCCGAATATCATATGCTCTTTGCTTATTGGTTGGTAATTGATTGTTAGTTGATTTGTTGTTATCAGTAGTTAGTTTTCTCCCTTGTCCCCCCTGTCCCCTATCTCCCTCCTCTCCCAACAATAATTCCTTCACCAGTGATTCACCCGTTTCTACAACCCGACAGTACTCTGTAAATAGACCACTTGTCTGATGTATGGGCATAAGTTCACACAACGACTTACCTAATTGCTCTTCTTGTGTAAACTGGTGATTTTCACAAGCGGCTGCATTCACGTAATCAATGCGAAAATCTGTGATCTTACCTGATGTGTCACGGATAGCAGAATAAATGCCAAAGCAGTCCAGGATAGTTTCTACAGATGTACGAAATAATTCTTCGCTCTTACGTAATTCTGCCTCTGCTTGCTTGAGTAATTTTCGTTCTTCGGCTTCTCGTAAAGCTCGCTCTACTGCTGGAACTAATCGCTCCAGGCGTTGTTTGAGTACATAATCTGTAGCTCCACTTTTGAGAGTTTCAATGGCTCGCTCTTCACCAAGTATGCCCGAAATGATGATAAACGGTACTTCTGGACAGATAGCACGAGCAAGTTCTAAAGCAGAAAAGCCATCAAAGGAGGGAAGAGCGTAATCCGCCAGAATTAAATCCAAGGTTTCGGTTTTGAGAGCTTCTATAAAGTCTGCACGAGTTTCTACTCCTAGCAACTCGCAATTAATTTTACTTTTTGCCAAAGCTGCACCGATCAACTCGGCGTCTGCCCAAGAATCTTCCAGCAGCAGAATACGCATCATGATATTATTTTGATAACATTGTCGCCACGCCACAATTTTCCTATAGCTATAGGAACCTAGCAGCACTATTTTCAAGAAATTTGCTCATTCCAGACATCTAGCTGCCGATGTAAATTAGAAATTTGTTGGTTATTGATTGTTGTAGAGACGTAGCATTGCTACGTCTGTCTACATTGGTCAAATTTCAAAAAGATTCTGAAATTTTGAATTGTTTTATCCCCCTTCCGTTGTCTTCCTTGTGATTAAATATTTGCTTTCGGTAGAGTAAAGTAAATTTTTGCCCCTTGATTGATGGCTCCCTCTGCCCAGACTCTGCCATGATGTCTGTGAATAATACGCTGGATGTTGGCAAGTCCTATACCTGTTCCTTCAAATTGTGTTTGGCTATGAAGGCGTTGAAATATACCAAATAAGCGATTGACATATTGCATGTCAAATCCCACACCATTATCTTGGATGAAAAAAATAGTTTCTTGCTCATCCTCAATACAGCCAATAGTGATGACTGGTTGGTGACACGGTTTAGTGAACTTAACAGCATTTTCAATCAAATTTTGCCATACAAGGCGTAACAGAGAGCGATCGCCCCACACATGAGGTAGTTGCTGTAAATACCAAATTATCTGTCTATCAGGAAAAAGCATTTCTGTCTGTTGTTTTGATTCCCAAACCAGACGGTTCATATCAACGTTAGAGTAGTACATTTCTGCACGTCCGGTACGGGAGTAAGTCAGCAAATCATCTACGAGTTCGCCTGCTCGGTTAGTTAACTCTAAAATTGCTTGTAGATAATGCAAGCTTGTTTCATCACTGGTTATAGTTTCTAGGTGTTCTTTCAATAAGTTTGCAAATCCATCGATTTGGCGAATGGGCGATCGCAGATCATGGGATACTGAATATGCAAAAGCCTCTAGTTCATGGTTAATGGCTTCTAGTTGAACTGTACGCTCCTGGACTCGACGTTCTAAAGTTTGGTTAAACTGAAGAATTTCTGCCTCTGATTGCTTGCGCTGTGTGATATCTTCCACTAAGCCATCTATGAAGGTTTCGCCATCTAACTGATTCAGGGTTTCACTGAAAAGCACCCAAATGTTTTTACCATCAGGGCGTTGCAAATGTATCTCCCGTTCCCACTCTTTCCCAGATGGACGCTCGTTAGTCATAAAAGAGTAGAGTTGTTCACTGATAAATGACTGAACCTCCTCTAAGGATGGCAAACCTAAAATATTTAAAAAAGCCGTATTTACATCTAAAACGTTTGCTGTGCATGTAGCACGGAATACACCAATTCTTAATTGATTCAATAATGATTGTAAGCGTAATTCTAGTTGAGCTGCTTTACGGCTAGTTTGGTATTGTTGCCAAACTGAACGTACAGCTTGCGTGAGGCGCAGAAAATGTTTTGTAGATTTGATTACGTAGTCATCTAATCCCGCTTTCATTGCCTCAACTGCAATTTCCTGGGAACCTGTGTTGGTAAACATAATCACAGGACAATTGCGATCGCGAGATTTGACAGCACGCAAAACATCTAAGCCCGTCGTCCAATTGAGTTGATAATCAGTAATGACTAAATCAAATTTATCTGCTGCTAATGCCTGGTTCAATGTATTGGTATCAATTATTTCTATGACTTGGGTTTGAGAGAACTCTCGGCTTAATTCTCTGATCACCAACAGGCGATCGTCTGGATTATCATCTACCAGCAAAATGCGTTGAATTGAATTATTCTGAGTACTCATCGCTGGTTTTTGCCCGTTGACTGCGATCGGGAGATGGGGAGAAGAGATATATTTTTAATATTTCTTCTGCCTTCTGCCTTTTGCCTTCTAGTATTACGTCGAGTAAACAGAAGGATACTGATTAAATTTTAGCCAGTAGGAGTTTAGCGCCTGCATCATCTCCTGTAAAGCATTAAATGCAACAGGTTTAATCAGATAGGAGTTTACTCCCATATCATAAGCACGGTCAACATCAACATTTTCCCGCGAAGATGTGAGAACTACAACCGGAATTCGTTTTAGTAACGGCTGTTGCTTGAGCCATTCTAGAACTTCTAGACCAGAACGACGTGGTAGTTTTAAATCTAGTAATATTAACGCTGGTAATGGATATTTTTCTCTTTCTTTATAGCAGTCTTGACCTCCAAGGTACATAACTGCCTCATCCCCATTTTTAACAACATGAATGGGATGGTGCAAATTTGCCCGACGAAATGCCCTCTCTACTAAGAAAATATCATTGGGGTCGTCTTCTACCAGCAAGATGTTACATTCACAGTGACTCATCATTACAAGCTGGCTCCTTGACATTTTTCCTTTCTAGACGCCAGTGGAGCAATAATTAGTAGAAAAATCGCTTGTGCTAAACAGGGGTTTCATTATAAATATTGAGTAATAAAAGTGTTTTAATATTCACAGAGCAGTCACAAAAAGACTTTTATAGCATGACATAATTCTATCTGACGCTCTGTACGGTAGCGTACATAAGCCCCAGATTTTTCCCAAAAAATACTTGTTGATATTGCTAAAAAAGCGCGAATACTTTACTTTTGTTCTTCATTGAGCAAGCGATCGAATTCTTTTTTAATAAAACCGTAACACTCACAAGCAGTTGCCTCCAAAGCTAGGCGATTGAGAATTGTAATCCGACCTCGACTGTAGCGGATAATACCTGCTTGTTGCAACAAACCAGCTGCCACAGTTACACCAGAGCGTCGCGTACCCAGTAACTCAGCAATAAACTCTTGAGTAATTTGTATAGTATCAGAAGCTGTATGGTCTTGGGCAGTAAGCAGCCAACGAGCAAGTCGTGCTTCTAACGAATGATGACGATTGCAGGCAGCAGTTTGACTAATTTGGGTAAGTAAGGCTTGGGTATAAAGTAACAATCGCCTTTGTAGAACTCCACCACGAATAAATTCCCGTTTGAGGACTTTGGTATCTATTTTCATCGCAGTACCAGCAACTTGCACAATCGTGCGAGTTGTTGTTAAATCGCCTCCTAAAAATGCAGGATAGCCTACAACTCCATTGCTACCGACCATACCAACTTCTGTTGTCGAACCATCCTCAAGAACAGCAATTAAAGACACCATTGCTCGATTCGGGAAATAGACATGCTTAATATTTTCCCCCGCTTCATAAAGAACTTGACCGAGAGAAAGTGGCACCTCTTCTAGATGGGGAGCAAGGCGCTGGAACTCCAAATCTGGTAAAGCCAGCAGTAGCTGATTAACTAGCACGGCATCGCTTCCATCACTTCTAAATCAAGCATCTTAAATTGACATGGCTGGAGTAACCCTGTCTGTACGGTAGCGTACATAAGCGTTAGATTGCAGAAGTAAAGTAAAGTCTAAAAAGCAGGATTTTTCTTGTCTAACCCATTATTTCTTGTCGTCTATTGCAAAGGGTAATTGGCAAAATTATCAAGCATTCAGCAGACGAGCAAACTCATTTGTTACTATGCCATAACATTCGCAAGCAGTTGCCTCTAGTGCAGTTCTGTTCAGAATTATAATTTTTCCGCGACTGTAGCGGATCAGGCCTTCTTCTTGTAAATTACCTGCTGCAACTGTGACTGTAGCACGACGGGTTCCCAGCAAATCGGCAATATACTGCTGAGTTAAAAATATCTCATCTCGACCAAGACAGTCTTGAACGCACAACAGCCAACGAGCAAGTTGTTGTTCTGTGGAATGGTGAAATTTGCAAACCGCATTTTGCCCAATCTGGGTTAAAAGTGCTTGGGTGTATAGCAGTAGTTTTTTTTGTAATACTCCCCCCCGTTCAAATTCACGCTGAAGGATTTCAGCATTCATTTTCAAAGCACCATCTGCTATTTGTACAAGCGCACGGCTATTAGTAAATTTACCGCCTAAAAATGCCGGAATGCCAATTATACCCTCATTGCCCACCATGGCAAATTCGGTAGTTGAGTTATCCTTGAGAACGGAAATTAAAGACACCATTGAGCGGATGGGAAAGTAGACATGTCGAATCACTTCCCCACGATCATAGAGAATTTGCCCTTGAGAGAGCCTTGTATATTCTAGATGGGGAGCCAGGTGCTGATACTCCTCATCCGGTAAAGATGCCAAGAGTTGATTAATCGACCTGGGATCACTATCGGATGGAGACATGCTGTAGTCTGTTGGCAGAACAGTCAGGACGTTACATAACTGCTAGAGAATGAAAAAAACATACTCTGAGAGCTAGTGACGACGTGAGAAGTTGTCATAGGTTAATAAAAATTTGCAAACTACTTCTTCTCCCTACTGGAAGATTCGTACGTTAGCGTACAGATTATAACTTTACAGTTATCAGTTATCAGTTTTTCTAGCTGATAACTGTTCAATGTCCACTTTCCACTGTTAACTGTTCGCTATTTGAATCGCCTTGTGCTAACTCAATCCAAAATTGGCTACCCTGTCCTAATTGTGATTCAACTCCTACACTACCTCCCATACGCTCAATCCCCCGTTTGATAATCGCCAAACCGATACCAGTACCCGGATAAGATTCTATGCCATGCAAGCGCTCAAAAGTTCTGAATATTCGTTGTTGATGTTGGCTAGCAATGCCAATTCCGTTATCTTCCACCCATAGACGCACCAATTTGTTTGAGGTAGAGGTTTCCGAAGATACAGGAGTGTGAAGAGTGTCATAAGAATTTACTCCCCCTACTCCCCCCACTCTCTCTTCTGCCCATATGCGTACTTGGGGTTTAACATCACTAGCCACAAACTTAAGGGCATTACTAATCAAATTAATCAACACCTGTACTAAAATGCTGCGATGTGCTTTCACAATCGGTAAAGGTGACTCGATGGTTATGTGTGCTTGGGTAATTTGTATGTCTGAGTGTAATTCATTGATGGCGTCAGCGATCGCACTCTCCAAACTCAGCCGTTGTAGCCAAATTTCGCTACGCCCTAGACGACTGTAAGCAAGCAAATCCAGAATCAAAGTGTCCATCCGTGCAGCTGCGGTAATAATGCGCTGGGTATATTCTTGTCCTGTTGCGTCTAAATTAGAGTTGTAATCTTCCTGTAAAGCTTGGGCTAGTCCTTGCATAGCACGCAGTGGGGCGCGTAAATCATGAGAGACACTGTAGGTAAAGGCTTCTAGTTCCTGATTGACTTCTTGCAGTTGTGTGGTGCGTTCTTTGACTTTTTGTTCTAAGTTTTCGTTGAGTTGCTTAATTTCTGTTTCAGCTTGTTTGCGATCGCTAATATCAATAATTAGTCCACAATATCCTCTGACTGGGCCATTTTTGGCGATATCGGGAACTAAAATAGCTTGGATATAACGCCTTCCTCCTTCTCGATAGGGAAGTTCCGCTTCATACTCAACTAAATTACCTGCTAGTACCTGTTCTAGTTTGTCTTTCATGATTTGATAGGCTGCTTCTCCCACAACTTCGACTATGCGTTTGCCGTAGATTTCCTCTGGAGATAAGCCAAACCAATCTTTGTATGTTTTGTTAATAAACTGATAGCGTTGCTGGGTATCAATATAAGAAATACAGACGGGCAAAGAATTGGCAATTAAGTTTAACAATTCTTGATGCTGACGACCCTTGTCTTCACTTAAGAGCAATTGTTGGGCGATTGCTTGGGTATTTCGCCGAGCAGTTTTTAGGGAGTTAATGAGTGCAACAATAAATAGCCCCTCCAGCAAAAATATAAGCAGTTGGAGACTCGTCCAAAAGTCATTGATGAATAATGATCGAGCTGGAGCTAAGAAAAAATAACTAGTCACCACACCAGACAAAACAACCGCCAATATACCAGGGCCAATTCCTCCATAGCGGCTAGTCGCCATAATGGCAGCAAAAAATAGTAAAAATGGCGTTTGGTATTGTTGACCAGACCAATAATTTAGCAGTAGTTTACCCAGTAACGCGATCGCTACAGTTAAAATTGCTATACTGTAACGCCAAACAATCCGGCGTCTTCCTCTCCACATATTTTTTTGCCCAGGCTTACAAAACCCTACGCGGTAGGGAACGGGGAACGGGATAGAAAACTTTATTTGTGGGTTTAGAGCCGCATTTTATACAAAGCGTCCTTGTTTCAATTCTACGTTTTTAATTCTGGGTTTCCTGTTCCTTGTTCCCTTTGAACTGATTCAGTTTAGGGTTAAGATTACACGTAAAACTTCACCACCACGGTAACTGTTCAGACAGAACAACTAACTGTTAATATGACTATTTTAAATGGGTAGTACTGGACTCGAACCAGTGACATCCTGCTTGTAAGGCAGGCGCTCTACCAACTGAGCTAACCACCCGTTTTTGCTCACAAGAATTAATGTTAGCACACTAATTTGAAAAACGCGATAGTATTTTTGAGAAAATTTTTGCTTGCTTAATCCCAAATTCCTATGCCCTCTGGCCAAACGCACGATCGCATTACTTTGTGGGCTTTGCCGTTCGTTGCTGGAGCCACTTTTGTCCAAACCAAGAGTGGCAACCTGACTTTATTGGTGGCAGGTGGATTTATGTTTGGGGGGCTGATGTTTGGCCCTGACTTGGATATATACTCCCGCCAATATCAACGTTGGGGTTTGTTACGTTGGATTTGGATTCCTTATCAAAAAAGCCTGCGCCATCGGTCTTTTTTATCACATGGGCCAATTATCGGTACAACATTGCGAGTGATCTATTTGAGTGGCGTTGTGGCAATACTAGTAATTTTGGGTACAGTAGTTGCTCAAATGCTCGGTAGTGGGGACTGGAGTAGGCAGATTTTGAGTGAAATTGTCGGGCGATCGCTCTTGAATCACGGTCTAGAATTGCTAGCACTATTCTTAGGGCTGGAATTAGGTGCGATGAGTCATTCGCTTAGTGATTGGGGTGGCTCTGCATACAAGCGTGTGCAGAAGCAAGGTATTCAAGGTTTATTGCCCCGTGCGAAAATGAAGAAACGTAAAGCGACAACTCGCGGTAGTCGTCGGACAAAAAGTATGGGAAGCAAGGGAAGTAAGGGAACTAGGGGAAAAAGTAGTAAATGAAAAACTCTGAAACTTTGGCAGCGTTACAAGAATTAATAGATGTGGTGGCAAAGTTGCGATCGCCTGACGGTGGTTGTCCGTGGGATTTAGTGCAAACTCCCAAAACACTGACCCCGTATGTTATTGAAGAAGCTTATGAAGTCGTAGATGCGATTCATAGTGGAGACAAAGAAGCGATCGCAGAAGAATTAGGCGATTTGTTATTACAAGTTGTCCTGCAATCACAAATCGCCAAGGAATATGAACAATTTTCTTTACAAGAAGTCGCGCAAGGAATTTCCCAAAAACTAATTCGGCGCCATCCTCATGTATTTGGGGATGTGTCGGTGCAAAATGTGGATGAAGTGCGGCAAAATTGGGAACAAATTAAAGCAGCAGAAAAAGGCGAACCATCTCCAGAAAATCAAAAACTGAGTACAAAACTCAGTAGTTACGCCCGCAAACTTCCCCCATTAATGGCGACGATGAAAATTTCTCAAAAAGCTGCCGCCGTTGGGTTTGAGTGGGAAAATATTGATGGAGTGTGGGATAAGTTTCATGAAGAATTGCAAGAGTTTCACGAAGCTTTAGCCCACGAAACACCAGAACGACAGCAAGCTGAATTAGGAGATTTATTATTTTCTATTCTCCAGCTGGCTCGTTGGTACAATCTTGATCCAACCGAAGCTTTACAAGGAACAAATCAACGTTTTATTCACCGCTTCCAAAAAATAGAAGCGTTTGCCGATCGCCCCCTGTCTGATTACACTCTCGAAGAGTTAGAAGCCCTTTGGCAGCAGGCGAAAGCACAACTTGAAGGGGATCGGGGAAAGGGGATTGGGGACAAGGGAGAAAAGGAGGACAAGGGGGACAAGGAGGACAAGGGAGACGTGGAGAAAAGGAGGACAAGGGGGACAAGGAGGACAAGGGAGACGTGGAGAAAAACTGATACCTAATGCCTAATGTCCAATCCCCAATTCCTGATCCCCAGAGGGGACCCCACCTGCCCCTTATCCCCAAGACCCCTACCTTCCCCGATCCCCAATGACCACTTACAACTTAATTGTGACTGTCTTGACTTCAGTGTAATGTTCTAGACAATACTCGCCGAGTTCACGACCCATACCTGATTGTTTGAAGCCGCCGAAGGGTGCAGCAGCATCAAAGACATGGTAGCAATTTACCCACACAGTACCAGCACGGACGTTGTTAGCTATGGCATGGGCTTTGGTAATATCTTTTGTCCATACTCCAGCAGCAAGTCCGTACATGGTGGTGTTGGCAAGATGAATTACCTCGTCGATGTCTTTGAATTTAATAATGCTCATCACCGGGCCGAAGATTTCTTCTTGAGCAATCTTCATGTCATTTTTGACATTGGCAAATACAGTCGGTTCAATAAAGAAACCGCGATCGCCCCAGCGATGACCACCGCATAACATCTGCGCGCCTTCACGCATACCCGACTCGATGTAGCTCATGATCTTGTCAAACTGCTCTTGGTCTATCTGCGGCCCTTGCTTGGTATTGGGATCGAAGGGGTCGCCGACTGTCCGCTGTCTGGCTTTTTCTACACTCTTAGCGACAAAATCGTCATAGCATTTTTCTTCCACGAACAGCCGCGATCCCGCATTGCAACATTGTCCTTGGTTAAAGAACAAACTATGGTGTGCGCCTTCAATTGCCATATCCATATCAGCGTCGGCAAAAACGATGTTGGGACTCTTACCACCAAGTTCGAGGGTGACGCGCTTGAGGTTGCTTTTGGCTGCTGCTTCCATCACCAGATGTCCAACTTCGGTTGAGCCGGTGAATGCTAATTTGTCAATATCCATGTGACGCGCGATCGCAGCCCCGGCGGTTGGCCCGTAGCCAGAGAGAATATTAACTACACCAGGTGGAAAGCCTGCTTCGATAATCAACTCACCCACGCGTAGCGCCGACAAAGGAGTTTGTTCGGCAGTTTTCATCACTACCGTATTACCTGTTGCCAAAGCTGGGCTTAACTTCCACGCCTGCATCAACAATGGGAAGTTCCAAGGAATAATTTGACCGACTACACGTAAAGTTTCCGGGAGCTTGGTAGCCCCTCGGCTTTAGCCAGGGGCGGAAAAGCGACATTGCGGCTTGAGCCGCAGTCTCTAATTTGATAGAATTGAGCAATCCCAGTAGGAATAATCATCGGCGTGTTGAAG
>NZ_JBHFLM010000220.1:0-2244 GCF_041928655.1 Pelatocladus sp. BLCC-F211
GCAGGAGATGAAGTAGTAGTAAGCAAGTCAGGGAAGAAAAGTTATGGGATTGAGCGATTTTTTTCTTCTTTATACGATAAGCCGATACTCGGATTATCATTTTTCGCATTATCTCTGGTCAGTGTTGAGCAAAGAAAAGCAATCCCTTATGAAAATCCTGACCCTAGCCGTAAGTGCCGTCGTAAGTACGCAGACAAGATTGACTATTCATGTATACCAGACAAATTTTTCAAGAAAACTGAGACTGTTGATGATATTCGCACAAATTTTTATCAAGCTCAACTTCTCCATAAAGAATTTTCTCAAGCCTTAAATGTTGTAATTATAGTGCGGATAAATCTTGTAACTTCTCATCTAAGTCATGCTGTGTTATTTTCAACAGATTTGAATTTAAGTTATGAAAAGATTATTGATTATTACAGTTTGAGATTTCAAATCGAATTTAATTTCCGTGATGCAAAACAGTTTTGGGGACTAGAAGATTTTATGAATGTTGGCAAAAACGCCGTGACAAATGCTGCAAATCTCGCTTTTTTTATGGTTAATGTTTCGCAGGTTTTGCTTTCTCACTTTCGTCGATTTAACCCTGATTTCAGTATCACAGACCTCAAGGCGCTATTTCGGGGTTATAGGTATGTTGAGGAAACAATAAAATTACTTCCCCAAAAACCAGACCCTATTGTACTCGCGAATATTTTCCACACAGTTACCAATTTAGGGCGCATTCACCCTGCTACCACTTCCTCTAGTGGGTCATAAATTTGGCGAAGGTATTGATCTGCTATCCAACATCTACAAAATACTGGTCAACCTCTCACTTTTCCTAATATCGCACAAGTAGCAGGTTGTTCTGTCTCCTACCTTTACAAATGGCCTGAACTGACGGCTTACATCCACGATCTGCAAAATCACAAGACCACACAGCTTCAAGACTTAGAGAAAAAAGAACCCGGACCACACAGTCTCAAAACACTTCATGAAGTTTCAAAACAACGAATTCGAGAACTAGAAGGGGTAGTGTTACGGAAGCTGCGGCCAGGGGCAAACTAAACTGTTTAGTTTAGAAAGATGACGATTTTATTGGTATGAAGGCTTTGAGAAAAGTACCGAATCTTCTATTAGAGTTGGCACAATGACCCCTTTTAAGATAAAAGACTGAGAAATTTAGAAGTAATTGGGAGTAGAACGTCAGAGTTTATTCCGACTCTACGCAAAACCGGAACTTTTCATGTCACTTCATGATAATGTGTGAAGAGTAAATTGGAGGAAGTGTTAATGAAGCGACATTGGGAAGTAGATGAATTAATAGAGCATTGGACACTACTTCCCTCAGAAGAAGCACTTTTAGAGAACAAAATTGGTGCTAACCGATTGGGTTTTGCTGTTTTATTAAAATTCTTTCAACTAGAGGGTAGATTTCCAACTGAAAAAAGCGACGTTCCTAAACCTGTTATTGTTTACCTAGCAAAACAACTATCCATTCCCTGGGAAGAATATCATGCCTACGATTGGCAAGGACGTAGCATTAAATATCATCGTGCTCAAATCCGCTCCTTTTTAGATTTTCGTGAAGCCACTGCATCTGATGAAACCGAAATGATCAACTGGTTAGTAGAGCAGGTATTGGCACACGAACAGGATATTGAACATTTATCAGCTTTAGTTTTCCAACAATTTCGTTCAATTCATATTGAGCCTCCAACAAACCAACAAACCTTACGCCTCATCCGGTCAGCTATTCGTAAATACGAAACCAACTTTTTTTCTAATACGCTACAAAAATTATCTGACCTAACTAAAACTCAAATAGATGCATTGTTGTCTCAAACTACAACTACGGATAGTGAAGAAAACATAAATCCCCAAGACTCTCAACAATCATGTGATTTTAGCGACCTAAAAGCAGACCCTGGTCGGGTTGGGTTGGAGAGCATTTTAGGATTTGAATTATTACCCCGATTAAAACGGATTCACTCACAAAAACTTTATCGTCCATCAGCAGGTAATAGTAGTGCTTATCCCAATTTACAACTAATTTTAACCAGGGTAAGCTCATCTAATTTGGTGTAATGTGAACTTGACAAATAAAAGAAGATAAGAAGACACGACCGGATAAAAAACGCACTTGACAACTGAGCAGGATAAATGAGAAGACTTCAATGCTGTTGTTAACACATAGTCAGGACTCAGTTTGATGTCACAAGGCTTTGAAACTAAATCTGCTGATGGTACGAAAAATTCTGG
>NZ_JBHFLM010000221.1:0-1892 GCF_041928655.1 Pelatocladus sp. BLCC-F211
AGAGCGTTCTCTTAATGATTTGGTTCGAGAAGCGGTAAGACAATACATTGAAAGAGAAACTGCGGGTTAAAATCCGATGATTCGCGTTTCATCCCCTCGATAAATCGTAGGGGTTCTCACGCTCCCGCATTGCTTCGATAGCGCCGTTTAGATTGCTGTATTATGTACACAACATCTCAACCCGACCCCGTCCGCCTCGAAATCTTCAAAAACCTCTATCAATTTATCGCCGAACAAATGGGAATTGTTCTGCAAAACACAGCAGCATCAGTAAATATCAAAGAACGCCTTGATTTCTCCTGCGCCATTTTTGATGCTTCAGGATTACTAGTTGCTAATGCGCCACACATTCCCGTACATCTAGGCTCGATGAGTGAAAGTGTTCGTAGTTTGATTAATGATCAAAGCGACACTCTCAAACCCGGAAATGTCTATTTATCCAATAATCCTTACAATGGCGGAACCCATCTCCCTGATGTCACGGCTATTACTCCCGTTTTTGATGAAGACGAAAAACAAATAATTTTCTATGTAGCTTCCCGTGGACACCAAGCCGATATCGGAGGAATTACTCCCGGTTCCATGCCTCCTCATAGTACCACAGTTGAAGAAGAAGGGATTATCTTTGATAATTTTCTCTTAGTTGAACAAGGCAATTTTCGAGAAGACCAAGTTCGAGAAATGCTCTTAAATCACCGCTATCCTGCTCGTAATCCTAACCAAAACATTGCTGATTTCAAAGCACAAATAGCTGCGAATGAAAGAGGAGTACAAGAACTGCGGAAAATGGTTTCTCAATATGGACTAGAAACAGTTCAAGCTTATATGAAATTTGTTCAAGATCATGCTGAAGAATCAGTGAAAAGAGCAATTGATGTTCTCAAAAATGGTTCATTCATTTATGAAATGGATAACGGCGCACGCATTCAAGTAAAAGTTACAATCAATAGAGAAAACCGTAGCGCTACGATTGATTTTACAGGCACATCTGGACAATTAAATACTAACTTTAATGCTCCGAAAGCTGTCACGCAAGCAGCAGTTTTATATGTCTTTCGGACTCTGGTTGATGATAGTATTCCCCTGAATGCCGGCTGTCTGAAACCACTAGAAATAATTATCCCTTCTGGCTGTATGCTAAATCCAACCTATCCAGCAGCAGTAGTAGCCGGAAATGTAGAAACATCTCAAGCCATTGTCGATGCTTTATATGGTGCGTTAGGTGTGATGGCTGCTTCTCAAGGAACAATGAACAATTTTACTTTTGGTAATGAGCGCTATCAATATTATGAAACTATCTGCGGTGGCGCTGGCGCAGGGATTAATTTTGATGGTACTGATGCAGTCCATACCCACATGACTAACTCCCGGTTGACCGATCCCGAAGTTTTAGAAACTCGCTATCCTGTTTTAGTAGAAAGCTTTAGTTTGCGTCCTCATAGCGGTGGTAAAGGAAAACACTCAGGTGGAGATGGTGTCATCCGTCGCATCAAGTTTTTAGAATCGATGACAGCTAACATTCTCTCTGGACATCGGGTGATTCCTCCCTTTGGGTTCAATGGTGGAGAAGCAGGACAAGTTGGACGCAACTGGATACAACGTCAAGATGGAACCCAAGAGAACTTAGACAGCACAGCGACAGTGCAAATGCAACCAGGAGATATTTTTATTATCGAAACCCCTGGTGGAGGAGGATTTGGGGAAAAAAGCTAAGAACATTTTAGATTTTGGATTTTGGATGGAGAATTAATAACCAATACGGTTCAGTTAAGGCTAAAAACTAAAACTAGCGTAGGTTGGGGAGCCAGTGCGTTGCGGGGGTCCCAAGAGTTGTAGCACCTGGCGTTTGAGGAACGTAGACGCGCCCTGCGCGGCTTCTCGCAGAGTAACCC
>NZ_JBHFLM010000222.1:0-17279 GCF_041928655.1 Pelatocladus sp. BLCC-F211
TGAATAAGTAAGCGCAACGCCTGTATCGCATCGGTAGCAGGTCTGAGCGTCTAGAGGCATCTTGACAATGCCCATTTGGATTCGGCTGTTGCTGAATCTGATGCGAGAATCTGCGTCTCTTCAGAGCGCAGAGTGTCAAACCCTACATTTTATTTTTACTGTAGAGACACGATGTTCCTCGCGTCTCTAAAAAAAATATGATGTTTGAGCGATTAAATAACCCCAGACATAGTTATGAATTATTTAGATTATCTCATTAACAAAAAATGTATTGATTGATGTTAATTAATAACTGTACTCATCCAAAAAAACTACCCATGAGTTAGTTTTTCAGAAAATATAAAAATTTTTTGGGGTAGGGGTTCGAGAATTAGGTAATCAAAATTCCTGCGACTTTGTCTGCATTCATTACCATACGTCCTACAAATTCGTCTCCGCCATCTTCAAAACTTAGCTTCCACAAATAAACTTGATATTGACTCTGTTTGAGACGACACAAATAAGTTATCGAATAACCTTCTTTCATGCGTGGAGCAAGCTGTTCACTAACACTCTCAAACATTTGCTTAGTTATGCCTTCTTTGTAGCCTGAATCACCCACAGTCGTAAAAAGCTCGTAATCTCCTGCTGCAATAGCATTTAAGATAGTCTGGAAACAATTGATAACATTTTGAGGGGGTATAGCATCATTCATAGAAAAATCCATTTTACAACTCAGTGGTATAACAACTATTAAATTATTGTATTTAGAGACATTCTAAATAGCACATCTCTACAACAATCAATAACAAAGTATTCATCGCAAAACCCGTGTAATCATGCTGTTAGCTTGAGACTCATATCCACCCCCAAACAAATTAAAATGATTGACAATGTGATACAAGTTATACAAACTCTTCCGTCGTTCATATCCTGATTCTAGGGGAAACACCTCGTCATAACCCTGATAAAACGCCGCCGGAAAACCTCCAAAAAGTTCAGTCATGGCGATGTCTACTTCTCTATCCCCAAAATAAGTTGCTGGATCAAAAATTACTGGTTCGCCTTTGACAGTACATCCAGCATTACCCCCCCACAAATCACCATGTACTAAGGAAGATTGCGGATGATAATCTGCTAAAATTTCAGGAATAGCTGTAAGTAACTCTTCAGCTTGCGGAAATCTACCACCCCGTCGCCTTGCTAATTGAAACTGATAACCCAGGCGATGCTTACCAAAGAATTCCACCCAGTTGGATGTCCACGTATTAATTTGGGGTGTAGAACCAATGGTATTATTTATATCCCAGCCAAAACCATTCTGACTCGTCACTTTGTGCATCGCCGCTAACTTACGCCCCATCTCTTGCCAGGTTTTGGTATTACCTGAACCCATTTCCAGCCACTCTAAAACCAAGTAACAAGAATTACCTGCTGTTCCATAACAGATTGGTTTGGGAACGCGGATAGTACCTGTATTGTACATTTGTTCTAAACCCAGCGCTTCCGCTTCAAACATGGAAGCTTGGGAGGCTTGATTTAGCTTTACAAAGTAGGTAAGCTTGTCATCAGATACAACGTAACCTTGATTTATGCACCCACCACCAACAGAACGTCGGTGTGCAGAGTGGAATTTTTCACCAGTGATTTGAGTAATATGGGTGTCGATATCAGTCCACATGATTTCGGAAAATTGGAAGGGGACAGGGGAAGGGAGACAAGGGAAGGGGGACAAGGGGAGCCACTGCGTTGCGCGGGTCCCCCGCGTTGTAGCACGTGGCGTGGACAAGGGAGAGAATAAACACCAATGACCAATGACAAACAACTAAATTGGTTTCATTACTACTACACCGTAAGCATCGGGGTTAAGATACTTTTGGGCAGCTTGAATTAAGTGTGTTGCATCCTGTGCTTGGATATGGCTGGGATAATCAAAAGCTGGCTCTAAATCACCTATTAGTGTTTGATAATAACCATATAAACGTGCGCGATCGCTCGGTGTTTCGTTGCTAAAAATAAATCTATTGGCTACTCGTTTGTGTACGCGGTTAATTTCTGATTCTTGCACTAACTCGGTTTGTAAGGTTCTGATGTGTTGGGCGATCGCTTCTTCTACTAACTTTAAATTTTCGACTGGACAGTGGGCAGAAATATAAAATGTCCCTTGCAACTGATGACTCATGTTACTCACAGAGATGTGAGAAGCCAGTCCCCGTTCTTCGCGTAAATCTCGGACTAATCTTGATGTCCGTCCATGTCCTAAAATTGCTGCTAAAATATCCAAAGCGTAAGTTTCATCAAGTTTATCTAAACCTGGAACTCGCCAAACCATTACTATTCGTGCTTGCTGTAAGCTTTGATCAGTAAATTCGTGTCGGACAATTTCAGTAAATGGTGCTTCGGGAGCAAGTGTTGGTAGTTGTTTGTTGGTAGTTAATTGTTGATTATTAGTTTTTGTAAAGCCTTCGGCAATAGTTGCGATTAATTCTTCTACTGGTAAATTACCCACAGCAACAGCAGTAATTGACTGGGGTTGATACCAAGTAGCGTGAAAATCTCGCATTTGTTGGGCTTTGAGTTGAGAGATGACTGCTTCTGGGCCTAATACTGGCCGCCGATAGGGTAATTGTGCAAAAGCCATTTCCATCGTCCTTCTGAAGGTACGGCGACGGGGATTATCTTCGGAACGCCGAATTTCTTCTAAGACTACCAACCTTTCCCGTTCAAAGGCATCATCAGGGATACTTGCATTAGTGACTACATCAATTTGCAGAGGCGCCAGAGCAGCAAAATCTTGAGGAGCAGTAGTTATATAGTAATGAGTATAATCCTGGCTGGTAGCAGCATTGGTAACAGCACCCCGCTCTTCAATTCTACGTTCAAATTCACCGCTTATGAGTTGCTCAGTTCCCTTAAAAATCATATGCTCTAAAAAGTGAGCCATGCCGTTAATTGCATCTGTTTCTATGGCTGAACCAACGTTAATCCACAAATTCAGGTTAACCGCATCTATCGGCATTTGCTCCGCTATGATTGTTAAACCATTATTAGGCAACTGGTGTAGTGTGGGAGCATTTAGACGAGGAAATTTTAGCAGGGTCGAGGTCATGGGTTGTTGTAAGTGAGCCATTACTTCTATCTTACATAGGACGTCAATTTGTCGTTGAGCTTGTTTGATAGCTTTCTCAGTTTTCTTTAAAAATCTTGGGTTATACAATTTTGGATTTTGGATTTGGAAACTCTTTGTGCATAAGAGTTCTGTAAGTACATCAAATTGCTGTTAGGTTCATAATGCCCATTGGAATCTGAATAGAAAAACTCCAATAGTTATTATATTAATTTTTTTGAAGTACTATGAATCTAGAAATTAATTTGTTATAACTATTGAAGATGCATCAATGCTTGCTTTCAAATCTGGTTTATAAAGAGAATTTTAAATTTTCTAGGTTGCGTTAATTTGGTAGAACGCAATGTCTAAATATGTTGTTTTGAAACGCACTAAAGACATAAGTTAATAACATGTTCGCGCTTGCATTACTAAAAACTCACTAAAACTAGGCAAGCTTAGAATCAATGAAGCGGAAATGTAAGATTCACTTTATAAACTATCTCAAACTTAAGTATTCCGTCTGGAAAGTTCAGAAATAACATAGAAGGCAGAATCATAAAAGTTTTTTCTGTCTCCTGTTTAGTTGTCGCAATTTAACAAATTATTCCTTGATACCAATTTAATATGAAGACGCATACAAAGACCCCACCCCTCCCCTAACCCCTCCCAGCAAGCGGGGAGGGGTTAGGGGAGGGGTAAAATTCTATGCAGCTTCACGAAGAATTGGTATGAGGGTACAAAAAAGCGGAGAAATCCTGGGAATCATTCCGTAATCCATAGACGCACGAAGTTTTGTAGGTTGGGTGTAGCGACAGCGAAACCCAACATTATAGTCTCGTTAATGTTGGGTTACACTCCGTTCTACCCAACCTACATAATGTCCTTTTTGAAAAACTCCAGGTTTCAAGATGGACGAGGTTTAAACAAATAACTGCTAAAAGTTGATTTTACTTACAGCAATAAAACATTCAGAAGGATATCTCTCTAGACTTTTTGTTTAGCAAAGCATGTAAATCACACAATATTTATTTGGTCAATATATAAGTTTTGCAAGGTTAAATCATGAGTGAAACCATGCAGCCTGTGATTTTTTTCGATATTGGTGAGACTCTTGGAACTCCGAGAATTTCACCTTTTCCCTATCGTATTGAAGGTTTAGATGTTTACCCTTATGTACCAGATGTGTTGCGTCAGTTGCAGGAGCGCAACCTTCGCATCGGGATTATATCGAATATCGGCGATGATACACCCGAAAACGTGAAGAGAGTGCTGCAAGAATGCCAAATCTATGACTTTTTCGACCCTAATCTACTCATCTATGGTGCAAAAGACTCCCCGGAAATATTTGAGCGTGCAGCACGTCAAGCAGGTCATGCTAATAATCCGCAGCAATGTCTATTTGTCGGAGAGGATAGTCAGGAGCGCAGTTATGCAATCCAAGCAGGTTGGCGAGTAGCTCCGCATCCGTGTTTAGTTTTGGAAGTTCTGAATGGCAGCCATTTAAGATATATGCGCGTTACCGTTCCCAGGGAGCAGAGTGAACAAGCATGGCGGCCAGTAATGAGAACGCTGCCCGTGGTGCCATTGTATGTGACAGGCTCACAAGGAAGCAAAGTTTATGCGATCGCCTCCACAGAAACTGCTGCAAAACTTGATGATTTGGGATTTGAGGTTGATCGCCTTGGCTTTGAAGATCAGCCTTTGACCTCAGAATTATATCTTCTGCGAGACGATAGACAAACTCGCACTGGTTTTCTGGCTGCACAAGGACATTCCACTCACTTCTTTACCAAAGATCAAGAATCCCAATGGGTATTATCTTCATCAAGTGAAGGACTGTATGTTGCTTTACCTGCGGGGCGATCAGTAGAGGAATATCACTTTGAGGAAGCCTATCACGGACACAATCTCAAGCTCATGCCTGATTTGAGCTTGCTAGAGCCATTTGGAGAGGGCAAAAACCAAAGAACTGCAAAATTTCTCGAAATACCTCAACAAGAGCCATCTTTAACCCCTGAAGAATTGGAAAAGCTTGGCGAAATTACTCCTCAAGTAATTACTAGCTACCTTGACCGTTATAGTGGGATGAAACCACTAGACGCCGCAAGTCAAATCACAATCAAGAGTCGGCATATTCAAAATCCTGATAATGCGGTGGTGACGGAAGCACTTGCAAGGGATTTCATGGGGATAGGTGGTGATAGTTTTACTGTCAGGTTGTACCCATTCATTCATGAGGGGCGGCTTCTACATAATGTCGAGGCAGAACTGCGCGGTGCAGAGTCCGATGAATTTGTCCTAATTACCGCACACTTGGATTCCACAGCAGCCTTTAGCGACCATTTCGATCCGCAAACAGATATTGCTCCTGGTAGGGATGATGACGCCAGTGGTGTTGCTGCTGTTTTAGCAATAGCGGGTGTGATCAAGAAATTAGCTACCATCAAACCACCAAAGCATTCTATCCGATTTGTACTGTTTAACGCCGAAGAACATGGTTTGATTGGCAGTAAAGCTTATGCTAGAGGACAGGCGGCGATCGCAGCTCCCATCGTTGCTGTTTACCAGATGGACATGATTGGCTACAATGTCAATCCGCCACGTTCTTTTGAGGTTCATGTCGGTTATTTGCCTAACAAAGACGTGCAGAACAGGTCTTTGCTGCTCGCGCAACGCCTAGAACGGGTAACAAAACAGATATCTCCAGCACTTCAGCCATTGCAAATTTACACCAGTAAAGGCTGGCTGGATAGAGACAGAGATCCAGCAGAAGGCAGAAGCGATCATGCTAGTTTTCATGAGCGGGGATACGCCGCCTGTGTGGTTTCAGAGGATTTCTTTGCAGGCCCGCTACTAGATTCACCTGCTGCTGAGGCAAATCCCAACTATCACATGAAAACTGATACCTTTGTTGATCCGGAATATGCGACTGACATTGCCCGTGCGATCGCCGCAGCCGCCTGGGTAACTGCAAATTTGTAACATCAACTTCTGTGCATCTGTGTGAATTCACATAACCAAATTACAAACACTCAGGAGTAAAATCATGTCTTGTCATCATCATAATTGTCACAATCCCTTACATTGCTTCGTTCCCCCTCACATCATAGATCACCTAGCAGAGTCAGATGACCCGGAAATTCGGCGTATGGCTATTGATACCATCAAACACTCAGTTTCCGCTCGTAGCCTGCGGGAGACACTTGCCAAAATGCCAATGATGGCAGCAATACCATCACCAGCAAGGACAAAAGACCGTCTTGTCTACGATATAAATCATTGGAGATGGGATCGAATGCTACCAGGCAAACTTGTCCGTTCAGAGGGCGATCCCCCAGTACAAGATGAGGCTGTAAATGAGGCATACGACTACGCTGGAGTTACTTACGATTTCTACAACGAAATATTCAACCGCAACTCCTTAGATGACCAAGGAATGTCACTTATTTCTAGCGTGCATTTTGGCAGGAACACAAATAATGCTTTTTGGAATGGCGAACAGATGATTTACGGGGATGGAGATGAAATCATCTTTACCAGATTTACAAAAGCCTTGGACGTAGTTGCCCACGAGTTAACACATGGAGTAGTCCAATTTACAAGTAATCTGGACTACTGGGATGAGTCAGGCGCATTAAATGAACACTTTGCTGACGCGATGAGTGCCTTAGTCAAGCAGTGGTATCTCAAGCAGGATGTTACCCAAGCCGACTGGCTCATGGGTGATGCTATTATGGCACCAAACATCCAAGCCAAGAGCATTCGCACCTTCAAGGCCCAAAAAGCTTATGACAACGACCCAAAATTAGGAACCGATCCGCAACCGAAACACATGAAGGACAAATACACAGGCAATGAGGATCGTCGTGGTGTGCATATCAACTCTGGTATTCCCAATCATGCTTTCTATCTAGTAGCGATGGAACAAGGTGGATACGCATGGGAGAAAGTCGGGCCAATTTGGTATCAAACACTGAAAAATCTTAATCAGACTAGTAATTTCCAAGAAGCTGCATCTATGACCCATCAAGTTGCAGGTGCGATGTTTGGTAGTGGCTCCTTAGAACAACAAGCAGTGAAAAAGGGATGGGATGGTGTCGGTATTTCAGTTTAAGGAAGTAATTTAAAGCCAAATTAACCATATTTGAAAGAGAATGATCATGACAACTAAATCAGAAACTAAATCATCTGCATCCAAACCTGTAGAAGAGTTCCATAAGCTCGTTGCTCAAAAGGGATTTGGGCGTGCTGTTGCCGAAAAAATGCTGGAATTGCCCCCAGAAGTAGATCCGCCGGTGTTAGGCTCGCGGATGCGAATTTGGAAGCAAGACCCTTCCGTTAAAGGATTGGAACTACCAAGAACTGTTTACATTCACACTCAAGTCAATGACGGCCCTAGCGATTCCCAAATTGCTATCCAGGGTATTGCTTCTGTGGCTGCGGATCTAAATCGGGATTTTCTATTAGATCCTGCTGCAAACATGGAAGCTTTCGACGCGGTACATACTTATACTATTGTTCGCCAAGTGCTGACAATGTTCCAGCGAGTTTTGAACAAAAAGCTGGATTGGCAGTGGAATACAAATGGCAACGAGCAAGTAATCAATGTTTATCCCCATGCGGGAGAGACAGAAAATGCCTATTATGACCGTGATGAAAAAGCTTTAAAATTTTTCTATTTCACCCCTCCTCGAAACTCAGGGTTAACATTGAAAGTTTTTACCTGCCGTTCCTTAGATGTTGTCGCTCATGAAACCGGACACGCAGTGCTAGATTCACTCAAACCAGAATGGATCTTGTGGAATGCGCCAGCACAAACAGGAGCGCTGCATGAATCATTCGGGGATTTGACTTCCATCTTCCTGATTCTGTCTCAAATGGATTTGGTTGAGTATATTGTGGCTGAAACAAAGGCGGATTTACATCAAAAGAATGTAGTAGCCGCCTTGGCAGAAGAATTTGGATTGGCTTTTAAAATGACCAATGGGTTGCGAAATGCGGATAATGATCTGAAACTCAGTGAGGTTACTCCTGAAGTGCATGATCTGTCCCAGGTATTTACCGGCGGAGTTTTCGACATTTTGGCAGATTTGTTCACTTCACGCAGAGATCCGCGTGTACGAGATAGCGCCGAAGTCCTTTACCAAACTGGCAAATACATGGCTGGACTCGTGCTACGTGCGATTATTCAGGCACCAAATACTAATGCTACCTTTGCAGATGTTGCCAATGCCATGATTGCAATTGCCAAAGCAGATGGCGAGGAAGATTGTGCTAAGTTTGTGCAGAAACACTTTGAATTTCGGGAAGTTTTAGGAGCAAAAGCCTTTGCCGCTCCTATTGATTTATCACATTTTGGTATGTATCCGAGTCGCCGTTGCTCTTGCGGTACAATGCAGCACCCACAATATCGACCAACAATTCCTAACTTAAACGGCAAAAAGGGTAACTAATACCATTTTGGATTTTAGATTACCCTGCGGGAAGCTGCTTACGCGTCAATACTGCTCGGTTAGGAATTTGTCGTCGTAATTTTGGGCATGTAGAGACGTTGCACTGCAACGTCTCTACAGGTTTTAAATGTCAATCGATTTGTCTTATCCGAGCAGTATTGGCTTACGCGTCTATGGATTTTAGATTGGGAAATTCTTTGTGCATAAGAATTCTGTTGGCTTATCTGTCGCATTCTTTTTTTCAAGCAGGCTGTTTCTTTCAGGGGATGGCAATAACAAAGTAGTGAGTGTGAAGTATGAAGTATGAGGTGTAAAGTATGAAGTATTTATCTTTATATTTTGTATCTTTTATCCTTCTTTTTTCCCTTACTTATCTGCCAATTAGTGAGGTTTACTCAACCATGAAAGTTAAGTTTTCTCAATCAGGAGGATACGCAGGTTTGAGAAGGGGTTGCGAACTGGATACAGACTCGCTCCCCAGCGACGAAGCTGCTAAGTTACAGTCCTTGGTGGAACAAAGTGGTATTTTGCAAGCTGAAAGTAGACACGCGCCGCACGCTCGCGATTTATTCAATTACAACATTACGATTGAAACGAGTGAGGATGATGCCATACGCACAGTATCATTTGATGATCTGAGCCTACCGGAAAGCGCGGAACCACTGCTTGAGTATCTGCAAGATTGTGCTAAACCACTCTCAAAGTGATTGCAAAAGCTTGAAGAGAACACGGGGACACGGGGATACGGAGCGCAACCCTTCTTCGTGTCTTTGCGTCTTTTTGGTCAAATTCTCTCCATGCCCAATTTTTGTAGTAATTTGAGTTAAATTAAAATTAGAATTGTTAAGAAATATTTATTGTGATCAATGCCAGGTCATCGTGTTGGCAAAATCAAATCCCGTGTAATTGTGATTGGTGCAGGAATTGGCGGACTTACTGCTGGAGCTTTACTGGCGCGTCGAGGTTATAGTGTCCTCATCTTAGATCAAGCCTTAGTGCCTGGTGGTTGTGCTTCTACATTTAAACGCAAAGGCTTTACTTTTGATGTGGGTGCAACTCAAGTTGCAGGTTTGGAACCTGGAGGAATTCATCAGCGGATTTTCTCTGAATTAGAAATTGATCTCCCCCCAGCAATACCTTGTGATCCTGCTTGTGCGGTGTTTTTACCTGGAGAAAATACACCCATTAATGTTTGGCGCGATCGCCAAAAATGGCAAGAAGAACGCCAGCGCCAGTTTCCTGATAGTGAACCTTTTTGGCAGTTAATTGCAGCACTATTTAAAGCTAGCTGGAAATTTCAAGGGCGTGATCCAGTACTTCCACCGCGTAACATTTGGGATTTGTTGCAGCTGACTAAGGCAGTCCGTCCTGGTACTTTAATTACAGTACCTTATACGTTATTTACGGTCGGGGATGCGTTACGTGCTTATAAATTGGCAGACGATCGCCGCTTACGGACATTTCTGGATTTGCAACTAAAGCTATATTCTCAGGTAGATGCAGAAGAAACAGCATTACTTTACGCTGCAACAGCCTTGAGTGTATCTCAGGAACCACAAGGATTGTTTCATCTCCAAGGTAGTATGCAGGTGTTGAGCGATCGCTTAGTTTCTGTCTTGGAAAGAGATGGTGGTAAATTATTAATGCGCCACACCGTTGAACAAATCAAAGTAGCCCAAGGTAAAGCTAAGGCTGTAGTGATTCGCAATCAAAAAACTGGGGAAACTTGGACAGAATCAGCCGACCATATAGTTGCAAATGTGACAGTCCAGAATTTAGTAAAATTGCTGGGTGAAAAAGCTCCATCTGGGTATAAAAAGCGGGTAGAAAAACTGCCACCTGCATCCGGTGCATTTGTGGTGTATCTAGGGGTGGATGCAAGTGCGATTCCTCTTGATTGTCCCCCCCACCTGCAATTTATGTATGATGCCAATGGCCCAATTGGCGAAAATAATTCCCTATTTGTATCTGTCAGTCATCCCGGTGATGGTCGTGCGCCTACAGGTAAAGCTACAATTATTGCTTCTTCGTTTGTAGACCCGGAAACTTGGTGGAATACAGATAATTACGAAGGATTAAAACAAAAGTTCACAGAAGACGCGATCGCTCGTTTGGCACAATATTTTTATTTAAAACCAGAAACCATCATTCATATCGAAGCCGCCACACCCCGTACCTTTGCTCATTACACAGCACGCGATCGCGGTATTGTTGGTGGTATTGGTCAAAGAATACCGACATTCGGCCCCTTTGGATTTGCCAATCGTACACCCATAGATCATCTCTGGTTAGTTGGTGACTCCACCCATCCGGGCGAAGGTACAGCAGGTGTGAGTTATTCGGCGCTTACAGTTGTTAGGCAAATAGATGGTTAATGGGGATTGGGGATTGGGGACCTGCTCCCCAATCCCCTCATGGCAAAAACCGATCTAAAGCAGCTTTAAGTTGTTCAATCTCTACATCAATATTGCCGTCTTCTGCGGCTCTAGCGATACATTCAGTTAAATGTTCATCTAAAACTATTCGTGCTACTTTATCCAGCGCACCTCTAACTGCGGCAATTTGTAACAACACATCAGGACAAGGGCTATTTTGCTGTACCATGGTTTTGATCCCGCGAATATGTCCTTCTATGCGCGACAGTCGATTTACCAATTTTCGCAAAGACTCTTCACTGTGAACGTGGGGATGAGGCGACTGTTCATGTTTGTGAGTCTCGTCTGTAGATCCGTGGTCTGTATTTTCTAAAAGTACATCGTCATCTTGCTCAAAACTAGGCAAAGATGATTTAGGCGATCGCTTCGATCCATTCATTGGTCACTATTTGGCATTCTGGTAATACATTAGATCCTAGCTTATAGCAACACATCCTTGCTTCAAGACGCGATGATACTCTTACCTTGAAGCCGCTCTTACGAGCGTCTACGCGTCTCTACAATATGGTCTGTCATACCATTTCACAAAAATCTTGATACAAATACAGGTGTGTAGAGACGTAGCATTGCTACGTCTCTACAAGATTCAATATGTATCGCTATTAACGTGAAATGGTATCACATTATTTTTTCAAATTGGTATTACACCCTAAAACCTACACCTATGGGTGTGGAGTATTTTTGAATTGTGATGCTCCGCAATGATGGCAAATAGCTAAAGTAAAGAAAAGCACTGAAAAATTATATTAAAGTTGCAAAGCAGTAATGCTTGTTAATCATATTAGTCATAACCATAAGAAAGCTCTCCTAGACTTTGGCCGTACTCTGAAAATTAATCCCAACCATACTTTTACACTGATGCGTTGTGGTCAAATTTATCACTCTATGCAGCGTTACGAAGATGCTCTCAAGGATTTTGATCGCGCTATTGAACTTGACCCCAATTTTATTCAAGCATTCGCAATTCGGGGTGAAACTTATCGGTTAATGCAACGTTATGACGATGCACTCCAAGATTTTAACCGGGCGATCGCACTTAAACCTAACTTTGAGTGGGCGTTAGCAAGTCGGGGTCAAATTTATTACTCAATGCAGCGCTACAACGAAGCCCTTCAAGACTTTAACTATGCAATTAAAATTAACCCTAACTTGGATTGGGTGTTGGCAAGTCGGGGTCAAACTTATCAATTAATGCAAATTTACCAACAAGCACTCCAAGACTTTGACCAGGCGATTAAACTCAACCCCGGTAATGCTTGGGCGTTAGCTGGGCGGGGTGAAACTTATCGCTTGATGCAGCGGTATAAACAAGCACTGAAAGATTTTGATTGTGCGATCGCACTTAACCCTAATTATGCTTGGGTGTTGGTAACTAGGGGGGAAGTTTACTTGCTGCTCAAACGATACAAAGATGCTCTGGCAGATTTTAACAAAGCTATAGAGTTGGAATCTGATCATGATTGGTGTTTGTATGTTCGAGCTTTAGCCTACCAAGCCCTGAAACAACCAGAAAAAGCGCGTTCAGACCTAGCTAGTGCAGTTCAAATTGCTAAAGAGCGTTATAAACAAGATTCTCAAGACTGGCACAATACGTTTAATTTAGCTCTGTACTATTTGGCTGTTGATTATACTTCCACAGCAGAGCAGATATACCGATATGCTTTATCTCAGGGTGCTTGTTTGCAGTGTATTCATGAGGCGATCCGTGACTTGGATGATTTTTTAACCATCTTTCCTAATCATATACATGCTCAATCTCTGCGCCAATTGTTACAGTCGGCTTTAGGTGTAGGGAATGGGGAATGGAGAACGGGGAATTAGTTGTACTTTCCACAGTCATTGCACCCCACCCCCAACCCCTCCCCGCTTGCGGGGAGGGGCGGTTTTGGCGTTAGTTTTGTAGGGTGTGTTGTCGCGCAGCGCAACGCACCATTACAGATTTTCGATGCGTTAGGACGTTCCGTCCATAACGCACCCTACCAATTTCAAGCTATTTGAAACATTTTCCCTAATTCACACTTGTTACTGGGATTCAATCATTTAATTGCAGCCATGAATCAATTTAAACCCTTTTATGCTTCTGGATGATTTAGCTTATTTACTACTTGCTTATTCCGGAGAGTGACAGAAGAGGGTTATGATCCCACAGCGATTAGTACTGTTCAACGGAGTTCTAAACCAACAGCTGCTTGTCCTGCATTTTAACTTCGTGCCTCAGTGTCTTGGTGGTTCAAAAATTGACTTTTTAACCACCAAGACACCAAGACACCAAGAAAAGCAGGGCTGAATAAATTACCCAGCCAGTGCGATCGCTTGTCTGAATTTGGGAACACTGAATCTAGTTTCCACAGGAGTGATAAAAATGACCGCTAATCGCATCAGTGCCAATCTTTCCGCAGCAGATAGAGAAGAAGTCATGCAAGCGATCGCAACTATCAAAGCCAAGTTACCGTTTTTGATGGATTTAACAACTGAGGAGCGTAAATCGCTACCAAAGTTAGGCGATAAAAGCCGTGCATTTGTCAGTAAAACATTGGAAGTCGCCACCCAGAATCCCGATTTTTTACCTCGTTCCTTTGATTTGGATGAAATGCGCCGGGATGTGGAACTATTTGAAGCATTGTATCCAATTCTGCTATCCATCACGCAACTACAAGAATTACTAGATGATACTTTTGTTGCAGTTGGTAGTGAAGCTTACGCAGCCGGATTATTAGTGTATAACTACGCCAAAGCGAATGGTAGAGGTGCGGGATTAGATGCGGCTTTAGATGACATGGGACGACGCTTTGCTAGAAAAACTCCCAAAGTCCAGCCTCAACCTTCTTAAGGTTTTTTACCCAAAGCGCATAGCTAAATTTTTCCGTATTTACCGAAAATTAAAGAATAAAAGTTCAAGTCTGCTTTAAGCAGACTACTTGATTTGCTTGAGTCGTCTTCAGACGACTTATGCTATTAGCTAAGGGTTTAAACCCTTAGTGGTACATTGAAAAAATTGGGATGCTCTCCAAGAATTTTCTCGTTTTAAACAAGAACTTTCCCACTTCAAACAAGAATTTTCTTATTCCAAACAAGAACTTTCTCACTTCAAACAAGAACTTTCTCACTCCAAACAAGAATTTTCTTGTTCCAAACAAGAATTTTCTCACTTCAAACAAGAATTTTCCCGCTTCAAACAAGAATCTTTCCACTCCAAACAAGAACTTTCTCACTCCAAACAAGAACTTTCCCACTTCAAACAAGAATCTTCCTGTTTCAAGTCATATCAAGTTCGGATAATTAGTTATACTTCCCACAGTCATTGCACCCCACCCCTAACCCCTCCCCGCAAGCGGGGAGGGGTGGCGAAGTCGGGGAGGGGTTCTTTGGGATTTATAAGTAATCAAGCGAACCTGATATAAGAATCTTTCCACTTCAAACAAAAACTTTCCCCACTCCCCGACCTGCAACAATTATCACCAAAAATTGGTATCGTTAAGATACCAGGTGCAGCAATAGAAAACATCGAAAATCAGTCATTTTTTACTTTATTTGCAGTAAATTCTATACATGCCTGAAGACTTTCGGAAGTTCGCTGATACAACTGGCGATTTTACCGTTCCTGGTGATCACATTAGCATTGACACTCCGATTCATCAGGGACAAAAACGGTTATTCCCCACAAAATTTATCCGCTATTCCAGTTGTGTTCATTTTGTGGGGCGAGAACAGGAACTGGCTACTGTGCATCAAGAATTGCGCCAGGGAAATTATGTTGCGGTAGTGGGGATGGAAGGGGTAGGTAAAACCGAATTTGTCACCCAATACGCCAGACAATATGAAAATGTCTATGGGGGAATAGCTTGGTTTGACGCAAGCCAAACCAATCTCACCGCCGAAATTCTGCAATTCTTTCGGTTACAGTTTGGTTTGGAAATTCCCCAAAAACAAGGAAAAAAACTCTTAAGTCTCAATGAACAAGTCGCTTGGTGTTGGTCTAAATATCCTGAATCTTCTTCGCCAATCTTAATTATTTTTGACAATATTACTGACCTCACCAATTTCCGCGAAGTTGTCCCCACCGATTTGCGTTTTCGAGTCCTGGTGACTACAAGGATACGGTATTTAGACCCCAGTTTTCTGCAAGAAATTTCCTTAAATGTTCTCTCACCCCAACAAGAACCAGGAAAAGCATTAGAACTTTTACAAAAGTTTTTAGGAGACACAGACAAGCGAATTGACAATGAACTAGAAACCGCCTTCGCAATCTGCAAATTTTTGAGATTTTTGCCTTTGGGGATAAAGTTAGTCGGGGGCTATTTAGCAAAAAACCCGGAACTATCTCTAAATATCATGCTTGAGCGGTTGCAAGACCAGAAATTAGCAGACGCAACCCTCCATCAAGGAGAAAATCTCAGTGCATCACAACGGGGAATCAAAGCCGCTTTTGGTTTAATTTGGTCAGACCTCGACCCCTTGGCGCAACAACTGGGAAAATTGTTGAGTTTATTTTCTCCCCAGTTGAGTGTTTGGGATTTCGTGGTTTGGGTAGCAACAGGATATACAGAACAAGCAAAGCAAGAACAACACAAACAGCTAATTTGGTCAGCAGATGAATTGAACGCCGCCAAAAAACAACTTTGCGATCGCAACTTACTACAACAGTTAGAACATAGAGACAAATGTTATCAGATTCATTCTTTATTGCGGTTGTTTTTCCAGGAAAAGTTAGCGGAATCTGGCGAGGTTAAGTCTGTCCTAGAAAAAATATTTGCCAATCATGCGATCGCCCTTGCCAAAACTATCCCTGATTCCCTTACTCTTAAAGATGTCAAATTCTTTCGAGACATCATTCCCCATCTTGAAGACTTGGGAAGGCGTTTAATTGCAGAGATCAGCGAAACCACACAGCAACAGACAAATTCTCTGGCTGTAAATTGTGTAGATGAAGTCGCCTGGATATTTGTGGGGGTGGGAAGATTTTACCAAGGACAAGGATTATATAAATTAGCAGAATTTTGGTATGAGCAATCTCTACAAGTTTGTCAGGCTTTGTTTTCAGGCGACCATCCCGACTTGGCTACAAGCTTGAACGGTTTAGCAGAATTCTACCGTTCCCAAAGGGTATATACCGAAGCCGAACCCTTCTACACCCAAGCCCTAGCCATGAGAAAGCGCCTCTATGAAGGCGATCATCCCGACTTAGCCCAAAGCTTAAACGGATTAGCAAGGCTTTACAAAAGCCAAAAGCGTTACACTGAAGCCGAACCTCTTTACATCGAAGCCCTAGTGATGAGAAACCGCCTGTATGAAGGCGATCATCTCGACTTAGCCCAAAGCTTGAACAGTTTAGCGAGTCTTTACAAAATCCAAGGGCGGTACACCGAAGCTGAACCTCTCTACATCGAAGCCTTAGCGATGAGAAAGCGCCTGTATCAAGACGACCACCCCGATATAGCACAAAGCTTGAACAGTTTAGCAGGTCTTTACAAAAATCAAGGACGATACACCGAAGCCGAACCTCTTTACACTGAAGCCCTCGCCATCAGGAAACGTCTATATCAAGGCGACAATTCCGATTTAGCCCAAAGCTTGAACAATTTAGCTTTACTCTACAACGGTCAAGGGCGGCACACCGAAGCCGAACCACTTTACATCGCCGCCCTAGCCATGAGAAAGCGCCTGTATACAAGCGAACATCCCGACCTAGCCCAAAGCTTGAACAATTTAGCATCTCTCTACAATAGCCAAGGGCGATACACCGAAGCCGAACTCCTGTTTCAAGAGGCACTGGCGATGAGAAAGCAGCTGTATGAAGGCGACTATCCCGATGTCGCTACAAGCTTGAACAATTTAGCTTCACTCTACCGTTCCCAAGGGCAATATGCCAAAGCCGAACCTCTGTTAAAAGAAGCCTTGGTGATGTGCGAACGCTTACTAGGGGTTAACCATGCTTGGACAGGGAAAATCCGAGAAAATCTCAGCAACCTGCAAAAGCAGCGTCATTCTGTTTCCCTCTGGATGCGTTGCTTAGGTTGGGGGCGAATTTTGTTGACGATAGTAATTTTACCGATTTTTATACCCTGGTTGTTAGTTAAAAAGTTGACTTTGATTTTTCGTCGGTTTGGTTAAGGGATTTTTTGGGTATAGAGGTATGGGGATTTAGGCAATACGGTTCGGTTAATACCAATTCTGTGTGAAGATGCGCCAAAATAAAAATAGGTGCGTGCTAAAGGTGAGCGTCATGACCCGTCCGTTTCAAGTTGAGATTTCAGAAAGCCAACAAGAGTTGGAAAAAGCCCTCAAACATGCCACCACAGCAAG